>CAMWNY010000168.1 GCA_947175775.1 uncultured Lachnospiraceae bacterium
TCACACCTCAATCGCTTGTATGCCGATAAAAACTGGCGTGGGTGTGAATTGTAACGAGAATTAAGCGGTTATACCGTGTTTTCAGGAAAAAACCATTGTATTATTTTGGTAAGATGTATTATGATAGAATATGAGGAGCAATGCAACAGGAACAGAAATGGAGGATTTTTAGCAATGAGAGGAAAAAGATGGATTCAGAAGATAACGGCGGCAGCGCTTGCGGCAGCAGTGGCAGTATCGCTTTCGGGTACAGGCTTTGCGAAGGAGACAGTGGTATATGCGGCGGAGGAAGCCGCACAGACGGCAATGCCGCAGGTGTTACCGCAGCCTACACCCGAGGAAGCTTATGCGGCGGCAGGATTTGTCAGAAGTGTGTATACAAACGAGTGGATACCCGCAGAGCAGGCGGGCATCAGACCAATTGCAGTCATGATGCCGACCGACAGGATAGCGCAGCCCTCCTATGGCATCAGCAATGCCAAGATTTTGTATGAGATTATGGAAGAGGGCGAGATTTCAAGGCAGATGGCAATCATTGACGATTGGACAGGGCTTCCCAAAATCGGAAACGTGAGAAGCTGCCGTGCCTATTATCTGCCGGAAGCTACGGAATGGGACCCGATTTTGGTCCATTTTGGAGGCGTTGTCTATATGAAGGACAGAATAACGGCGCCTGATATAAACAATATTACCGGAGCGCAGCAGTACGGTGTCGCCGGAGGAACGCCGGGGGCTGAAGCGTTTTTCAGGACGACGGACAGAAAAGCGCCGCACAACGCATATACGAGCGCACCGGGCATTGTCAATGCATGTGCGCAGCTTGGCTATCCGTTGAACATAAGGCAGGGTGTCTATAATCCGAAGCATTTTACGTTTGCCCAGGGCATTAATACACTGGAACAGTACGGCGCGGCGGCAGCAACGGCAAATGCCATTGATTTGTCACAGATTTATACGTACACAAAGAGCGCGTTCGTCTATAATCCTGCGGACGGTTTGTACTATAAATCCATTCATGGAAAAGCGCAGACGGACGGTTTGAACGGAGAACAGCTTAAATTTGCAAATGTCATTGTACAGAATACAAAGTGGGCGCGTTTGGATGATAAGGGGTACCTTGCTTTCCAAAATATTGATAACACGGAGGACGGCTATTATTTTACAAAGGGCAAGTGTATCCATGTGATATGGCAGAAAATGGGCGATTATCTGCCTACCGTTTACTATGATGATTTCGGAAACGAGATACAGTTAAATGAAGGGAAAACTTATATTGCGGTAGCGCAAAAAGGAAGACCGGTGATTTATAATTAGGCAGAAATGGGAGAGTGTTATGAAATTTGAACAGATAAAGGTGGATGTAAAGGATGCAGTGAAAGCGCGGCTTTCGCTCTATATACAGGAGAGTTATCCTGAAATGTACGGTGACAGGAAACGTCCGATAATCCTGATTTGTCCGGGCGGCGGCTACGAGCATATATCTGTCCGGGAAGGGGAGCCGATTGCTTTTCAGTTCCTGGCGGCAGGCTGTCATGCTGCGGTTCTTCAGTACGACGTTGTGGGCGACGGCATGGAGCATCCGCTGCCGATTATGGAGCTTGCGTGGGCAGTTTCGTATCTTCGGGAACATGCGGACGCATATGCAATTGACCGGGATAAAGTGATTGTGGCAGGCTTTTCCGCAGGCGGTCATTTGGCGGCAAGTCTTGGATGCTTTTGGGACAGGCAGTGGCTTTCTGATTTGGTGTGCATGAGCAAAAGCTGTTATAAGCCAAATGGACTGATTCTTGCCTATCCGGTGATTACGTCGGGGGAACACGCGCACAAACCGTCGTTTGAGCGTCTGATGGGAAAACATGCATCGGCGGGACTGACTGCGCTTTTGAGTCTTGAAAATCAGGTGACAGATAAGGTGCCGCCGGTATTTATGTGGCACACCTGTGAGGATGCTTCCGTACCGCTTGAAAATTCACTTTTATTCGCAAAGGCGTTAAGGGAGGCAGGCGTAAGCTTCGAGTATCATGTATTTCCGCACGGCATTCACGGACTTTCCCTTGCCACGCAGGAAACGACGATGCTTGACAAGAATGCGGTGGAGCCGCAGTGTGAACAGTGGGTTTCGCTTTGTATGAACTGGATGAAATACAATATTTGAGATTGATTTGAGGAGAAACGCCTATGGACTTGCTAAGGAAGAATTGGTTTAAGGCGGTCATTCTGACGGGCGCGGTGTCTGTGGCGCTGCTGACGGGGTGCGGGCATCGCGATGAGGAAGCAGTTTTTGAAGAACAGCCAAGGCAGGAGCAGGGAACGCAGAATACAGTGCAAAATAGTGCGTCGCCAAAGATAGACTATGATTTATCGGATATAGTGGTAGGAATAGACGGCTGGAGCGCTTTTGAGGAGAATGTGACAATCCGGATTCCCGTATATGACAGACATATTGAGGGGGCTCCGGACGTCACAAAGAATTACTGGACGGATTGGATTCAGGAAAATTTCGGCGATAAATATAACATTACAGTAGAGTATGTGGCGATAAACAGAACGGATGTTTTGGCAACTTATGAGACGCTTGCACAGCAGGGGGAGCTGCCGACAATATTGATGGAATATGATTTTCCCAAGCTTGCACAGTGGGCAGGAAAAGGGTGGCTTGCAGAGTTTGCATTTGATGAATTTATGAAGGTTGCGCCCAATTATTATCAGCGGATGGTGGATTTGGGACAGCTTTCTTATACCCGGCTGGACGGAAAAACATATTTTGCGTTGGCAGAAAGACCGTATTATAATACGGACTATGGGTATGTGACGCTTTATAGAAAGGACTGGTTAGAACAGATTGGTTATGAAACATATCCGGATAACTGGGCGGATGAGAAAGAGATGCTGTTGAAGCTCAAAGAGAGCGGCATCTGTCAATATCCTTGCGGCGGAAAAATGCTGTCGGGCTCGGGCATGGACAGGAATTATGAGTATAGAATCTTTCCGCTTGATGAAGAAAATTGGGCGTGTTACGGTGATTACGCGATTCCTGCGCTTGGAGACGAAGCGAACAAAAGGCTGCTTAAAAGAGAAAATGAAAAATACAATTTAGGTCTGATTGAACCGCAGTTTGACACAATTGACGAGGAAACGGCGAGAGACAATTTTGCAAAAGGAAAAACGCTTTACTATCAAGGATATGTGGCGGCGGATTTGGACTGGGTGAATGCATTTTATGAAAATAATCCCAATGGAGAGCTTGCGGTGAAAATTACGAAAAATATCGTAGACCGCGAGGGCGGAACGGTACCTGCACTGCGTGCAAACAATCCGTTTGGCATGATGGTTGGCTTTTCTTCTGAGGCGGATGAAAATCAGATAAAAGCGGCATGGATGTATATGGAATGGATGACTTTGGATAAAAATCTGTTTACCATGCAGTGGGGAATTGCCGGAGAAAACTATATTTTTGCGAAAAACGGCATTCCGGCATCCGTTCCTAATTATACAGGCAGCTGTATGCAGGGGGTCGGCAATAATAAGGACTATTGGTGCATTACAACGGAGACAAGAGTTGCGGGAGCAATTGAGGACATTGTAGCAGCAAGTGCACCGAAAGATATTCCGCACGATTTTACGCCGGAATTAATCGAAAATTATTACGGTCAATTGGAAGCAGCGGAGGCAGGATATGCCGTGTCTGACTGTAATTTTGCGGTCGTGTTGGAGTCTGTGGCAGAGTATCAGTTGTCGTTGCTGGATTTATACCGGCAGTACCGCTATCGGATTACGAAATGCGCACCTGAGAATTTTGAATTTTTGTATGATAAGCTTGCGGAGGAATATGCCAAAGCAGGATACCAGAGCATTGTTGATGAGAGAAGAGAAGCCTATAAGGCTGGCAAAAGTACGAGATTGAAATGAAAATAGAAAATAAGAAAATAAGAAAATATATCAATCTCTACTGCATTTTTTGAAAATTTATGTTATAATGTCTGTCGACAGACATTATATATATTGTTTTAAAATACCAAAGAAGGGATGAGACATTGTGGAAAGTTTAAAACTTTCAAGAGAAGAAATTATTATCTGTTATAAAGAAGATGTAGAACGGTTATTAAAGTTTTTGCCGTGGCTTGAAAAGATAAGCGGGGGCGAAGCGTCAGGCGTTTATAGCGGAGAAGGAATCGGGAAGAGTTCGATGGCTGTACCTGTTTATGATTCCACACTCCTTAGTTTTATTAAAGAAATACGAAACACGGATTTTATAAATCGCAATTATGTGTATACCTATTCAAGGTATCGCATTAAAACTGCAAAGGACGAACTTAGAGTGATAGATGCCTGTTCATTGCAGGAGGTATCTGTACTTGGTGATATTCTTTCAAAGTATGTACTTCGCGGTGATGTAAAAGGAGCAGTATGGTCTGAAGGCGTGTCAAATGGAGTATATTTGGCATTACTGCTAAAGCTGAAAGATTTGATGGAAATCAGGAATCCCCAGGCATAGTAATACGGAGATTCAAAACATGCGAGCTTAGAAAGGAGCATGGCTGTAAACATGGGAGATAAATCGCTACAGAAGAAAAATTTGATTGTAGAAACTGCAAAAGAGGTATTTTTCAAACGGGGATACAGGGCAGTGACTATGAAAGAAATTGTGGAGGCATGCGGTATCAGCCGAGGCGGGCTTTACCTTTATTTTGCAAACACAAAAGAACTTTTCGAGGCTGTGCTGGAGCAGGAAAATCATACAATTCAAATGGTACTTGAGTCGCCTGTGGCAAAAAATGCAAATCCTGGTGAGATTTTGCTGCTGTATCTTGATGAGCAGAAAAAGGAAATTTTAAAAAAGAAAGATAATCTTGCAGTGGCGGCATATGAATATATGTTTGAAAACAAGCTTTCTGACAGCGATATGCCAATTAAAAAAATTTTTGAGGAAAATGTGACATTGCTCGCAAAGCTGATTGAGGACGGAGTGGCGCAGGAGTGGATGGTCTGTGAAAATCCGTCTGCTGCGGCAAGAAATATTATCTATACGCTGGAAGGCATGAAGGTTACTTCTCAGACAATCGGTGTGTCGACAAATATCCTGGATAGTCAGATCGAATATATTATGGGAACGCTTGGCATGGTGATTAAATAGCGTTGAGGATTATAACAGTTATGAAAAAAGCTGGGCGTGCCCTGCTTTTTTTATGTACAGCCCAATGCAGAAGAAGCGTGCCGCAGAAGCGGTGTACGAGGTATGCGGCGGGAAGGAGATGGGAAAATGGAGGGGAATTAAGTGTACAGGATAGGCATTTGTGATGATGAAAAAAATACCTGCATGGAAATTGAGAAAATGATTTGCGAATATGCAAAGCAAAATTCGGTTGAGTTTACAATCTCCACATGGTATACAGGAGAGGAGTTGTGCGAAGCGTTTGAAGAAACGAAGCTGGACTTGCTGTTTCTTGATATAGAGCTTGTTACGATAAATGGTATTGAGGTGGGAAGATATATCAGAAATGAACTTGAAAATCACGAAATCGCAATTGCATATATCTCATCAAAAAGCAGTTATGCGATGGATTTGTTTAAGATACATCCTATAGACTTTTTGATTAAGCCGGTACGGTATGAAGATGTGATGGAGATTATAGAGGAATCTTTAAAATATTACCGCAGAAATAAGATGATTTTTGAGTATCATGCAAGAGGTGTTTATGGAAAGGTCCAATATAAGGATATCATCTGTTTTTCAAGTGATAACAAGAAAATCAATATTACGACGCCGCAATCCATTCTTTCGTTCAATGGGCGTTTGAGAGATATTTTGCCACAGCTGCCGGATAATTTTATACAGATCCATCAGTCGTATATCATAAATATTGACCACATGATAACCTGTTCTTATGATTCTGTTACAATGTTAGGAAATCTGGTATTAAATATCAGCCAGCCATACCGAAAAGAAGTCCGCAGGCAAATATCAGAATTTAACTGGGGGGACTAAAGTGATTCTCTATATTTTTTATAAATATATGCGTTATTTTTTTAACACAGAAGGTATCAATTAATGTATATTATACACATCTCAGAGCCCACGATACTCCTGAGCAGGTCGTATGCCGG
>CAMWNY010000169.1 GCA_947175775.1 uncultured Lachnospiraceae bacterium
ATATCGTAAAGAACATTGATACAAGGTGGGACGAGGAGAAGCTTGCCATTTCACCGATTGATTCGGCAGTCAGAAGATTTTTTGTCAGGGTGTCGGGCAGTGACGAGGCGAAAATACAGGAAATTTTTGGAGAAGTGGAGCTGTTTAACGATGTTGCAGAAGGTGAGTGCGGCTTTATCACGGGCGAAATGACGGAGGAACAGTACCGACAGAAGGCAGCCGAGGCAGGCAATGTTATCACCATGATTCGAATGGATTAATAGTATAAATTATAGAAGAAACGAAGGAGCATAGGTATCACAATGAAAAAGGTAGTAAAATTCGGAGGAAGCTCGCTTGCAAGCGCACAGCAGTTTATGAAGGTCGGCAATATTATCCATGCGGACGAGGACAGACGGTTTGTCGTGCCTTCGGCGCCGGGAAAACGCTTTGATAAGGACACAAAGGTGACAGATATGCTCTATGCATGTTATGCGCTTGCGGAGAAAGATCATGATTTTACAAAAGAATTCAGTCAGATTGAGGAGCGGTATCAGGAGATTATCGACGGTTTAAAGCTTGACCTTGACCTGACGTCGGAGTTTAATCAGATTATTGATAATTTCAAGAAAAAGGCGGGATCGGATTATGCGGCAAGCCGCGGAGAATACTTAAACGGTATTATTATGGCACATTATCTTGGCTTTGAGTTTGTGGATCCTGCAGATGCAATCCGTTTTAATGAGGCGGGGGTATTTGATGCGGAGCTTACAAACAAACTTTTGGAAAAAAGGCTTGAAGGTATTGAACAGGCGGTTATTCCCGGATTTTACGGTGCAATGGGCGATGGTATGGTTAAAACGTTTTCAAGAGGCGGTTCTGATATTACGGGTTCCATTGTGGCAAAGGCGATTCAGGCGGACGTCTATGAGAACTGGACAGACGTTTCAGGCTTTCTGATTGCAGATCCGCGTATTATTAACAATCCTAAGGGGATTGATATGATTACGTACGGCGAGCTGCGGGAGCTTTCTTACATGGGAGCGGGCGTGCTGCATGAGGATGCGATTTTCCCTGTAAGAAAAGAGGGAATTCCCATTAACATCAGAAATACAAACAGCCCTGAGGACGAGGGAACATGGATTGTGGGAAACACCTGCCAGAAATCAAAATATACAATCACGGGAATTGCCGGAAAGAAAGGCTTTGCATCCATAAACATAGAAAAGGATATGATGAATGCCGAGGTCGGATTTGGCAGAAAGGTGCTTCAGGTATTTGAGGATTACAATATTTCTTTTGAGCACATGCCGTCCGGAATCGATACGCTGAGTGTTATGGTGCACCAGTCGGAGTTTGTGGATAAGGAGCAGAAAATCCTCTCCGGCATCAGCAGGGCAGTCAGCCCCGACCATGTGGACATTCAGTCTGACCTTGCGCTGATTGCGGTTGTGGGACGCAGCATGAAGTCGCAAAGAGGTACGGCGGGAAGAATTTTTGCTGCGCTTGCACATGCCAACATTAACGTGCGCATGATTGATCAGGGTTCCAGCGAGCAGAATATTATTATCGGTGTTGATAACGAGGATTTTGAGACGGCGATTAAGGCAATTTATGACATTTTTGTGGAAACACGACTTTAAAGAAAAGCGGAGGCGTTACAAATGAGTAATGAAGCAGGTACAAAACAGCAGGAGAACAAGATGGGCGTTATGCCGGTCAATAAGCTTCTCCTTAATATGTCCGTGCCAATGATGGTTTCGATGCTCGTGCAGGCGCTCTACAATATTGTTGACAGTATTTTTGTGGCGAGGGTAAGTGAGGATGCTCTAACTGCGGTTTCACTTGCCTTCCCGATACAAACGCTTTTGATTGCGGTAGGAGCGGGCACGGGAGTCGGCGTAAATGCGCTTTTGTCAAAGACGCTTGGCGAAAAAAATTATGAGGCAGCGAATAAAACGGCTGTAAATGCTATTTTTCTTGCGTTTATGAGCTTTTTAGTGTTTGTGGTAATCGGACTTACGGTGGTAAAGCCGTTTTATTTCAGTCAGGTAAAAACGACGGAATCGGACATTTATACAATGGGAGTTGAATATCTTTCTATAGTGTGTGTCTGTTCGTTTGGCATGTATGCACAGTTTGTATTTGAAAAGCTGCTGCAATCTACGGGGCTGACTTTTTACAGTATGCTTGCACAGCTTGCGGGTGCTGTTACCAATATTGTATTGGACCCGATACTGATTTTTGGTATGTTTGGTCTGCCTAAAATGGGTGTTGCGGGCGCTGCGATTGCAACTATCATCGGTCAGTGCGTGGGCGCCGTTGTGGGAATTCTTTTTAACCTTACAAGAAATAAGGAACTGACACTGGATTTTAGGGGATTTCGTCCGAACGGCAAAATTATCGGAAGAATTTACAAAGTTGGAATTCCGTCAATTATCATGCAGGCAATCGGCTCGGTCATGACGTACAGCATGAATTTAATTTTAATCCAGTTTACTTCAACGGCAACGGCAGTATTCGGCGTATACTTTAAGCTGCAAAGCTTTTTCTTTATGCCGGTGATTGGGTTGAATAACGGTTTGGTTCCGATTATTGCGTATAATTATGGAGCAGGAAAGCGGACGCGAATTGTAAAAACGATAAAATATTCGATGTGTTATGCGTTTGTACTGATGTTTCTTGGTTTTTTAACCTTTGAAACGGTACCGGGCATTCTGCTTGGAATGTTTGATGCGTCAAAGGAGATGCTTGTGATTGGAACAAGGGCGCTTCGGACAATCGGCGTGCATTTTCTGATTGCGTGGTATTGTATTATTGCCGGTTCTGTATTTCAGGCAGTTGGAAACGGCGTGTACAGTCTGATTGTCTCTGTGGCAAGACAGCTTGTTATTCTTGTTCCGGCGGCGTATATTCTTGCAAAAATCGGCGGATTGAACCTTGTATGGTGGGCGTTTCCGCTGGCGGAACTGATGTCTTTATGTGTGTCAACGGTATTTCTTGTTATTATATGGAAAAAGGTGATCAGCCGCGTGCCGGATAATGCGTAGAAAAATAATACGGTAAATTTTGGCGCTAAGGCGTTGACTTTCCCAATGCTATTTGATAATATGTAAAAGTATGTTTCACTTGTGGATGCCAAAAGACAAATATGCTTATGCGGATATGGCGGAATTGGCAGACGCGCCAGATTTAGGTTCTGGTGGGAGACCGTGCAGGTTCAAGTCCTGTTATCCGCAGTTCAAATAAACAGCCGTAAATCAAAGATTTTTCAAGTAAAATCAATGGTTTCCGGCTGTTTTCATGCTCTGTTTTATTAACTTTATTTATATGATATTTGCATTATAAATAACATTTTTTGTCATGAAATTTGTCATGAATTCTCCTAAGAAAAAAGGGCGCTACGCAGCTTTTCCGCTGCTTCCCTTTTGGATTTTTCCTCTTTATCCATCATAGAATGCCGGTACACCGACTTCATGACATGATCCGTTTCCCATCCCCCTAATTTCAATATATCTGCCTCCGGAACGCCCAATGCCGACATCTGGCTTGCAAAATAGTGACGCAACTTGTGGATGGAAAAGTGCGGTATATTAAGCTTTTGTTCTGTCCTTTTCAGACAATCATAAATAGTATTCGGATGCCCTTTATAAATATACCCCTGCTCTCTTATTTTGTCTGCCAATTCCATTGGAATAATAATATCCCTGGTGCTTTCTGTGGTCTTTGTGTTTTTCACTACCCACTTTCTATTTTCATCAAGGACTATTGCCTTGTTTATATGTACGATATCTTCATCTATATCATCAAGAGTAAGCGCACATATTTCGGATCGCCGCATACCGTAGCAGGCAAGGGTGATAGGGATTTCATAAGGCGTATTTTTGATCTCTGCCAATATTCGTTTAACATCTTCCTTGGTGGGCGTGTAAGGCTCATTTCTGACCTTTTGTGGCAAAGTAGTAGAAATTTTAAGGTTCGGACAAAACGTGCCTAAAACAGCTGATATGAAGCCGTGATAATTACGTACAGTCTTTGGTGACTTGTTTTTCGACAGTTCGTTCACCAGGCGGTTTATCTCTATCTGGGTAATATCTGACACTATAAGGTCATTAAACCAATTAGGGAGCCTGCCTGTTGTTTCGGAATATTCCTTTATGGTCCGTGGTGACAGTACATTCCTTTTCATATCCACATAGCTTTCAGCCGCCTTTTGGAATGTCAGGTGTACAGATTTTGATTCTGTAGCTTTCAGTTTATCGGACATAAGGGCTATGGCTTCCTTTTGTGTTGGCTTATATTCAGTGATGACTGTGTACATCTTTCCCTTGTACATCTTCCTGATCCGATAGCTCCCGGAAGGCAATTTTTCAATCTTCATGGTATCATCCTCCTTAAAAATGAACATAAAAATGCCCGGTGACTTGATTTTGCACTGGGAAAATGATACACTTTATGAGTCATAAATAAAGGTGTATCGGGATTCCCGGCATGAAGAACTGCTCTAGTGTTTGCCGCACTGGGGCAATTTTTCGTTTGACAGGTTCTTATATATTGCTTATAATATACTTAACAAGAGAGCCAATGACTAGCGTACACCTAGCCGCCGGCAAAAATATAACTACAAAAAGTAGTGCCTTATCTTACCAGGACGAGGGCGCTACTTTTTGTGTTGTATGTAGATAACAAGAGTTATAACAGCACAAAGCATAATTACAAACTGGATCAAGTCCGAATATGTAACCATTGGCACCAGCTCCCTTCCTTAAGTGTCCGGCAGCTGACATAATCGCCCCATTGGCTCCCTGGGCAAGCATATTATATTGTCAGAGTACTTTTGGCCGTTCAGTAAATAAAATAATCTTATTAATGCTGAGCTATCTGAAGCAGTGACCGCATGTTGTATATCCCTGTGCATATAATTCGCTAATACTTAAGCTTGATGTAGAATAATTTTCAGGGGATATTTTTTTAACATCACGACAGGTAGGATAATGTATTTTCATTCTATCAGGGTTTGTATTTAGCACATAGGTGTCAATAGTTTGGTGTTGTTCAGGCGTGTTGTATGTATTGAAATTATTTTCATTTGAATTATAAATATCTGTAGATTGAATATGGGTATCAGCAATAAAATCAGTGCCGAAAGTTTCTTGTTCAATTGGTATGGTGTATATTGCTGAATTTGAGGTATCGTTAGCTTCGGAATTAGTATCATAATTTGTTTCTGGCACGGCAGAGGCTGTAACATATTCATAGTTAGGCTGCTCATGTACCTCATTTGATGATTGATTCTCTATCATAGGTATAGGTTCTGTATTGTTATAGTTGTTATTTACATCATCATCATATAAATTTTCGAATGTAGAATTTTCATTCGAATCTGTATTATAAGAAAAAGCTCCTACGACATTGTTATTTGTTTGTGTGACAATGACATCTTGATTAGTTGTGTGCTTTGGGGAGAATCCTCCTTTTATCTGGGTGTAAACTACTATGAAGCAGACTAGAGAAGCGGTACATATTCCTATTATAGCAAGAAAAGCAGTCAACAAATTTAATAATTTTGTTATATTTTTCATAAGTATAAATCCTTTTGATCATAGTAATATCTGCAAGTTAATCACATTGAATAATGATTTTTTTATAAGCATTTGCACAAACTAGAAAGAAAATTCCCAAACCAATAAACAAGACTCCTATCGGTAATAAAAAACAACCACAAATGATAATAAACCACCCACAAATAAGGAAAAATAAACGATACCTTAAAATTGATTTTTTCGAGTAGAACTTTCCTCCGATTTTGGCTTTTGACGAATTTTTATTGGGGGATACCTTTCTTACGGATGCTAATCCGTCAACAGTAGTCTTTTGGCAGACCTTATTGTACATAGCTTTTTTAGGGTTCTTAATAAATCCAGTTCTTTTTTTGCCATAGGCTGGAATAACAGCACGTTTTATAGCGCGTTTGGCACGTCCGGTAGTTCTTGCTTTAAATGATTTTTTTAAACTCGGAGTTTTCAAACCCATTTTCATTAGTAGATGTCCTCTTTTTTCTTAAATACTGTGAGCATCAGTTTCTATTTTATCAATATCTATTTTTTCAAAATCATTAC
>CAMWNY010000170.1 GCA_947175775.1 uncultured Lachnospiraceae bacterium
AAACCAATGCCTTTTTGGGGCATAAGCCCGAACATTTACCGCACCGGATACACTTTTCATGATCGACAGTCGGCGCCTGAAAGCCCTCCTGTGTCAGCGCGCCGACCGGACAGATTTCCACTGACGGACAGCTGTGATTTTGGGGGCAGTTCTCTACAATAACTCTTAGTTTCTTTTCCATGACCATTTCCTCCTAAACCGCTATGTATCAATAGTTGAATGTGTCAACTCCTACTGTATTATTTTAATATAAATTTCCCATACAGTCTATACCCATTCTTTTCATTATATCGCACAGTTTTTACTTAAATGCCTGCAATCTTTGAATTTTTTCATTACGGATTACGAAGTCTTAATACAAATTCTTTATCATATCTGTTATGAAACATATTCCCATCATGGTATCCATTTCTTTTACTTTTGGAACATATAGAAATATTTCCACATCTGAATCTTTGACAAATACCGCCATATCAACATGCGTGTTTTTTTTCGACACATTCAGGAAACAGTTTTTTGCCATGTCAGAAATTTCACAAAGTCTTTTTACTGCATCTGCATACGGTGTTCCTTTTGCATATAACTTTGACTGATTTGGAAATGTATGTATTTTTTCATAACCGTACTTTTCAGGATATGTCTGTATCATTCCAGCCATTGCATCGGTATAAAATATCATATCATTTTTTCCGTTCAGCATATTATCCGTCCATTTTAATGTATTGCCTTTAAAATAACAGCGAATATGTTCTTTATCCTTCGGTTCCATATACTCCTCTACTTTTTGGATAATAATGCCTCTGTAAATAAATTTGATATTGTTTAACGTTCCTGATATTTGATATAAATGATTTATATCACGACCGGTATATATCATATTCTGATCTTTTTCATCAGGCAATACTTCTCCTAATGTACACTGCATATCTCCGAAATATTTTTCAAACAAATATTGATTTGTCCGCTTTATCGCTTCGTCCCTGTCTTCTATCCATACATCCTGTATGTGATATAAAACATAAAGGATACTGATGATTGTCGCTGTTATCCCTATTCCACATACGATATTGACATATTTACCGCGAAAAACCGGAATATGGATTATCATTGGCAGGCACCATAATACCCATATCACAAGCAGACAGTAAAATATCTTTCTGCATTTTTTTGTTTTCTGCATTGATTGTTTCCTTTCTGAAATCGAAAATACCTCTGCCGCTTCCATCGGCAGAGGCACTTTCATTCATGACAGTACACTTATTCTTTGTCACACAAATCCGCAAATATTGTCTGTAGGTCAGCTTCTTCTAATGTCATGTCTTCTGTCATATCTTCTGCCAAATCCTCTGACTCGCTAAACAAAGCCGACTGATATGCCGGTCTTCCTACAGAACCCGGATTGGACTGATTTGACATTGTATTTACAGGTGTAATCACACCGGTACCTGCATCATAATCAAATACATGCCACACAGTGCCTTGCCCTGCCGGTACCTTAAAGGTCTTTACTAAAGCGCTTCCCTGATATACTTTTACGGTTGCGTCCGAATTAGCCATATTCGTTGATGTTGTACTTCCCCTGTTAGAGTAATCATGTACATAGAAACTATATATTCCGCTTCCGTTTTTGTAATAAATGGTCGTTGTCTCTGGTCCATAGCTCGTAACATCATCTAAATCCAAATCCGCATAATTCTTATTATTATACCTATAAACCTTATTTGAGAAATATGTATGGAATCTGTCGCTTCCATCTCCTGTAGGTCCAAGTAAATGTGAATCCAAATCTCTTGGCGTTGCTCCCCATGTCAGGACTATCCTCATTTGGTCTTCGCTTGCAGCCTGACTCACATATCCATCCTGCGTTACTGTTTGGTTCGCAAGCGCAACGATATTCAGCGTAATTGTGTGATACCTTTCATTGTCACCAATTCCTTTGCGTTTATCCTCCACCGTGAGTGTATAGTTTCCTGCCGGCACTTTAAAGCTGTACTTACCGTCTGAATCCAGTGTATACGTGTCCGATAATCTTGAAGTTGTATTATTTACACCTTTTCTCAAAGTAAGCTGTAACGCCACTCCTGTAGGTCTGCCAGTCGCTATGTCAAGGATATTTCCTGTAATCTCCGCATTTCCATATATGCCTTTTACCATACTGAATTCGCCAAAGTCAACGGTTCCCCTTTCTTCTGCGACTACAATTATGGTTTGGATAAACGGTTTATATCCGGCAGCAGAAACCTCAAGGCGGTATGTTCCTGGAGTAACGCCTTTTTTCGCGTCATCCTTCGTACCAATCGTAAACTTCCCTTCTCCGTTGGACAATCCGTACCTAATATATTTAGCATCGGCTTCCTTTGTAAGCACAAGGCTTACCCCTGCAACGGGCTGATTATTCGATGCATCTTTTATGATTCCTTCCAACTGCATAAATTTTGCTATACCCATTGATACATTTTGGTCGGGCATATTCCGTGTTGTCACCATCACTGTCTTGGTAATTATCTCATAGCCATCTTTCTCAAAGGTAAGCTTATATTTCCCTGCTGTTATATTTTTAAAGCTGTACTTACCGTTCGAATCCGTATAGAATACACTATCCGGTATATTAGTCGTTGTCTCAACATCATGCAATGTCACTTTTACATCCGCCAAGGGCGAATCCGGCTGATTTAATATTACAGACGGTTCTGTCACATAACCGGATATCCCTATTGAAGAAGCGCTTGCGGAAAAATGCTTCCACTTGTTGGTCCAGTTAAACTCAACGCCTGCTTCTTCTTTACTTTTATTATCTTTAACACTAATCTTTGCCGAAACATTTGCTATAAGACCTGCTGCCGCACTTACACTCCCTGTAGCCTCCAAAATGCCAAACCAGTCATTCTCCAGTTTCGCTATCAGTCGATCCTCATCTATCTTAAATGTCGGCGCCGGTTCATCTTCATACTTTTTTTTCAAAGCGTCATTCTTTTCAAACACCATACTTCCTGTAGCAGTTGCTTGCGCCTCCGCATATACACCGCCTTTTATCTGCGCAAAGTTCACTCCCCATACCATCATAGAAAGCCCCAAACACAAATCGGCGCTTATGCTTGCGTCCCCTGTCAGTGAAAATATATGTTTTCCTGAAGGCTGTTCTTTACGTGCGACAGATTTCTGATGTACATCGAAAGATTCCATAACGTAATTGCCCTTTCTCTGTACCTCACTTGGTGTCAGGCTTGCAATCTTAGCATTTGTTTCATGGTAGCCGTTTTTTACGATGTTAAAACCTTTTGCATTATACGATTCTTCCATATATGTATATGCAAACTTACATGATATTGATCCGTCTAAATCCATACAGAGCATTAATACTAAAATAGGTTTCAACTTTGCCCGCTCAGACTGTGCCTGAACCTCGTCATACCCTAATCCGCCTGCAACGGTTACGCCATGGAGTCCTATATTAAAGCCTACCGCAGCGAGCACTAAAGTATTGTCCATATTTACGCCATTTATGGCAGCATCAATAGGACCCAGTTTTATGTCTTTCTTGTTTTCAGTCGATACTTTTCCCGATACCTTTTTAAATGCCTTGACAATTTCTCTCATTGTCATTACAGGTATCTTTTCACCGTCTGTTCCGTTCTCGCTAAGCTTACCGCCTATCGCAACTTTGAAATTTTTCCTTTCATTATAATCTACAACAAGACCTACCTGCTGCGGCAAAAGTCCGCCTTCTTTTATCGGATGCCACTCTAAAACTCCTTCCACATCCATACTTGAAATCGTGACGTCACCACCGATGGAAAGCTGGTCGTGTACGGTATTTTTGTGTCTATACAAATAAAATATTAAATTATCTTTGAACTTGATGCTCATCACGACTTTACCTTATTCCACATTTGCAGACGGTACTATGTTGGAAAACAGATTCTGCATTTGGAAACCTGGTTGAGGAAAATCATCTTTGCTGCCTGCATGTTCTGCAATTCCGCTGTTGACTGTCGCTATCGTGCTTTCACCGTTTTCCTGCTCAAGATTAACTTCCATAACCGTATTTTCCGGCAAAAGTGAGAACGCAACTCCTCCTATGCCTCCCATGTTATAACTGAATGCCTCATTCACCATTTCATTCATATCAGGGTCGCTGACAATCATGTAAATATATTTTTCAGAGCTAAATGTCTGACCATAATACAAATCTTCCTCAGGAGCTTTTGGCGCATATTCCGCATCCCCAAAATCGTTTATCTTAAACGAGTATCCTAACGGGAAGTCCTCACACGCGGGAATGATCCATATATCGCCTATCTTTACCGCATCTTCATCATCTTCAGGCAGCATTATCTTTTGCGCTATTTCCGCCTTTTTGTCTACAATAAGGACTCTTTGGTCATCTGAAGGATTATCCGGCGTTTCATTGTCATAAATCCAGTAAGCTACAATACCGCCTGCTAAATCCTTAATTTTTAACGCATCATCATTATTATCCGGATCAATAAGCTGCGCCTCGTCAGTAAATTTAAATTCTGCCTGTCCAATAATATAATATGCGATTGATGTAATGACACCGGTATCATCTTTTAAAGTAAGGATCAGACTATTTGTTCCTATACCTACCGGCATTTGCGCAAGTGTAAACTGACCGTTTTCATCCAAAGCAACGTCTATGTTATCAGTCACAATATAGTTTTCTTCAGCCGTCTCATCAACTGTATAATAGTTGTACACATAGCTTAACGCCGTTACCTCTTTCTCCGATGATTTTACCTTACCCTTCAGAGTAATTGCGTCTACTCCCTCCGGAGCATACAGGTAATTTTCAATAAACGTGATTTCCTTATTTTCGGAATTGACCAATCCTGTCGAGAGCCACTCTATATCCGCTTCACGCTTAAATTTGGCAAGAATCGACACATTCGCTGCCGGCATGATAAAAGTAAGTGTATTTCCGGTCTGTGTCGTGTTTTCCATACCTGTTATTTCCCAAGAATCAAATATCCATCCTTCTTCGGGCACTGCCAATATGCTGATTTCCCTGCCAGCTGATGCCATAGCGCTATCCAATTGTTCGGAAACAATCTCTCCGCTGCCCTCTGTCAGAATATCCACACCATACTGTTCTTTCCAACCGGCATAAAGTGTAATATCCTCTGTCAAAGTATTTCCAAATTCATATAGAACGGTACATTCTTTAGATGTATACCAGCCCGTAAAAATGTAACCGTTTCTAATCGGCTGTGATACCGGAGGCGTAACTTTCGCCTCAGAGGAAAGATAGACTGCCCTCTCTGAGCCGATGCCATCGTTATAGTCAAAAACAAGTTCATACTTTGGATATGTCTTATACCGTTCCGTACAAAGAGGCACAAAGTTTTCATCATACAGCATCAGCTTTCCGCTGGAGGCATCCATCTGCTGGATAATCTTTAAATCCGCATATGCCATTGACCCCATCACTTTTATTTTACTGGTTGCTAAGTCAAGCATTTTTCCAAAGTCATCATAAGATGCCGTACTTACATAAAAGTTTCTTGTGTCTACAGCCTTATTATGGAGCATCATTCCGGAGGCTTCTTCATTTTCATATACAATGCCAAGCGCCAGGTCGCCGTCATAATTCCCGTTTGTTACCGTTATCGAATCGATGGCAAAACCGTAATATGCGCTTTCATTGTCTGAGCTAATCACTATCTTGAATCCCTTATCAGGAATGGTTATATCTTTGCCTGCAAGATTTGTACCACTGTACTGCCCGACTATATTCTCTGCTGTATCATAAATTATAATATCATCAAAATTGCTTTCCACAGACGTATATTTTGAAAAATGCAGAGTGAGCGAATCCGCTGTACCAGGATATTGATATTCCATGCTGTATTCTCTGCTGTTGTCATACGGGTGCGGAGATTCAAGCAAGGCATCCGTGTCAAAATCCGACCATTTTGCAAGCGTGATATTTCTAATCTTTGTACCGTTTTCAAGCTCCTGTTCCGGCACAGACTCTTCAACCAAACCATAACTGCCATCCGCATTAACATATAC
>CAMWNY010000171.1 GCA_947175775.1 uncultured Lachnospiraceae bacterium
GTCGGGTCTGTTTCGTCCAATGTGTAGTAAATTGTTGTTCCCGATGCGGCATGTAATTCTACCTTCATGCCTACAGGCACTTCACCCGGCTCAATGCTTGCCTTAGGTGGCAATACGGTTGAAGGGTCTACAGCAGTCTGCTTAATTGTATACACAAACTCAGCAACCTCACTAAAATTCTTACCCTTAATCGCAATCGCTTTAATCGTTACTGCCTCGTTAATTGCAATCGGAGCTTCGTACTTCGTGCTCTTATCTGTCGGCTCGGTTGTTCCGTCTGTTGTATAGTAAATAACCGCATCTTCTGTTTCACATTCCAGCGTAACTTTTGTTCCCTTTGCCACTTCGCCTGCTTCCGGCGTTGCAGTAGGCGCCGCAACAAACTTAGCGGGATCTACTACCGTGTATTCAAAGGTCACAACATGGCTCTTAAGACCGTTCTTTACAGCAATCGCCTTAACTGTTACCGCCTTCTCTTCGTCACCAAGAGAAATGGGACCTTCATAAAGCGTACTGTTTTCTGTCGGCTCTTTTCCGTCTAATGTGTAATAAATCTTTGCATCTTTTGTAGCGCTGCTGAGTTCAACTGGCGTTCCCATCGGTATGTTGCCCTGTGCATTCTTCGCCGCAGGCGCATCAACATAATGCGCAGGTGTCCAGCTTCCAAAGTATACCTTTACATCGCTGACAGGGTTCTTGGTTACCACGGTCTTGGCAGGTCTCTTGCTTGTGTCTGCAGCGGTTCCTCCTTTTACTGTAGTATTATACTCTTTGTAAATAGCATCTTCCGGCTTTGTACCTGACATAGCATTCCAACCTACAGGTTCAATAATGTCTGCCCTGTCAAGTACCGTATTAACAAATGTTACGGTCGCGCGCTTCTGACCTTCTATAGGCTTTCCAGTCGCCTCATCATATTTAACCGCAAACCACGGCCTTCCCAAATACCCAATGTCCTTAAGCGCTCCCTCATCGTGCGTTCCCGTTACTTTACAATTCAAAAAGAGATAACCATATTTCAGCGGTAAACTTGCTGCCGTAATATAACCGCCTGACTTTGCATCACTGTATCCTGCAAATTTCAGCTCGCAATCCTCAAACACAGCATCTCCTGCACCGCAGATATAATCTGTATTACCTTCAATCAGGCAGTTTCTAAAGTAAGAATGCGGTGAGGCGCTTCCCGTGCCAATTGTATCCTGATTGCTAAGGAACTGGCAGTTAAAGAACTCTGCCCTGTCACCCTGATCCTCGATATACAATGCAGCCGCACGCTCTCCAGCCGCCTTGCTTCGTAAATCCAGGTTCTCGTTTCTTTCCGGCTTTTTATCCTTCTGCTCTACAGGCTCTACAGGCTCTACACCATCCTCAATTTCTTCTTTCGTAAGGTATCTGTTAAATGAGTTTTCAAATACAATGTTTTCGGCTTTAAAATCCGTACCTCTGACACGTACCGTGCATCCCCATCTGTAAACTTCGTTCTTTTCCGTTTTTTCATACGCTCTTTCCGCGTCATAGAAACCATACTGTCTGTCAACCGGCTTGATACTGTAGTATTTATATCCTACGCCGTAA
This sequence comes from uncultured Lachnospiraceae bacterium, assembly GCA_947175775.1. Lineage (GTDB taxonomy): Bacteria > Bacillota > Clostridia > Lachnospirales > Lachnospiraceae > COE1. The sequence goes on from CAMWNY010000171.1 coordinate 1,576, forward strand.
TACCATGTAAGCTTTACTTCCTGATCCGGTGTATCGTTTATAAATGTGATATATGGTACATCTACCGTAATCTGCTCTCTGTAGGTACCCGGCGCAATATGAATCGTGATGCGTTTTTCTTCACTTTTCGGATTCATGCGTTTTGCAATTTGAAGCGCTTTCGTTATGGTCTTATAACTGTCCTCTTTATCCTTATATCCTACATAGAGATCCGCCTTCCATGCCAGTGCAGATGTATCCGTGTAAATAAAGAGCAAATCTTTTTCGACAGCGCCGTCTTTTACGATAACATGTGTTTTTGTTTCGTATCCGTCCACTACGGCGCTTGCTTCATACTCGCCTTCACGAAGTTGAACCGTATATCCGTCTTTTGCCGCATTCAACTCAGCTTTATAAATATAATCCTTATCCAGTACGCCCTCTTCGCTGACATAGGTAAACGAAATTTCTGTTACTTCTGCTCCGTCTAACTCAAGGAACTTACCGTTTACTGAGTATGTTGGCTTTTTCGTTACTGTAATGTCCGCGTTATAATTTTCCGTCTTTTTTATTGTGGTTTCACTTGATAAGTTATAGTCATCCACACCCTCTAATTGGATGGTGTATTCTACGTCTGCTTCTAAAATTCCTTTGAAGCTCATATCATTTTTATTTGTTTTGTCAATATCAAGCTCAAGCTCTTCTGTATCCGTGGCAAGAATAATTTTAAGATTATCAAGACGCTCATAGTCAGCTTCAAAGCCTGTTATCTTACCGGAATATGTGATTGTCTGCCTTGATACGACTGTTAAATTTTGCGTCTGATTGGTATTCCCTACCAGTATTGTCTTTTGCGAACTGTCAAATCCATACTGCGGATTGCCTGACAACGTTGCAACATAAGTCTGTCCACAAGTCAATGTTACGGCATAGCTTCCATCATCCGCCACCTCTACAGGTATTGTACATTTATCCGCTTGATTTACAAAAGACACTGTGCAGCCACTGATGTCATAATTATCAGGGTTTAAAATGTTTCCGCTTACTTTTACAGCGGCATCGCGGACTACTTCGATTTTAGTAAGCCATACAAGACCGGTTGCCTCCATTAAAACATATCTCGTATCTTCGTTGTATGTTATCTCTCCATTCTGATTTTGATCCGGAAGTGTTGATGCATCCTGATCTTTACTGGTAAGCCGCTTTAGCATATAGGCTCCGTTAGCGGGCAATATTGATACCTTTCCCCTTCCTGATACGGGGATTTTTACTAAAGTTGTCGCATTTACTTGTACCCGATTATCTGATCGTACGTCAAATTTTCCACTCGGATCAGTGTTAACATAAAGCCCATTATATTTTTGGTCCCCATCAGGGTCATCTGGATCCCTATATGTTTGTTTAACGTCATTTGTCAACACAGGATCTTTAATTGTAAAATCCCATACAAGACGTTCCACGAAATTAATAGCATATGTCCGATCTTTGTTATCCACCACAAGATTCTCACAGTTAAGATAATACGGATACTCAACCTTTTTGCTTACAGATACAGAATATGTACCATTTCTTAAATCTATTGTGTTATTACCTTTCTCGCAAGTATAAGTATAGTTGTTATCTTCTGTATCTGTAAAAATAAAATCGAAATCAGATACATTTAATTTATTATCAAAACTCTTAACTTGAAGTGTTACAGTATAAAAGTGTTTCTTTGTGAAAGTAATTATTTTATCACTTCCTGTATTATCTGAACTAAGATCTAATTCATTTGTATAATCATACTCTCTTATACCTGTTCCTGTTGCTTCGATGTCATATATCAAATCCTTTTTTAGGATAACGGTAAATGTGTTGCTGCCTTTCGATTCTACCGTCTGAGTGTAACTTTCATCTTTTGAAGTAAACACAAGCTTTAAATCTGTTGGAATTGTTGCTCCATCAGAAAATTCAATTGTTCCTTGCACAGTTTCCACAGATAAAGACTGCGCCTGAATATCCTGATTCATCGTGTTCGCCTTGCCTACGGTAATCGTTTTTGGCTCATCGGCGCTATAGCCTGGATCACTGAAAGAAATTGCGTAGGCAGGCTGTCCTCCTGTCGTAGTCTCACCATATAATGTAACTTCATATGCTCCGTTGTTTTCTATTGTGTCCTGGGCAATAATTTTGGATTCACGGTTACTTTCCTCGGTAAAAATTACATCAATGCCATCCTTGGCTCCTGTAATGGTACCGGAAACCTTTACTGCAGGCATCTGCTCTACCTTAATGCCATATAGATATTCGCCATTAGATTTTTCAACTAATTCCGGAAGCATCTCAAATACAGCATAACCATCTGTCCCCTTACATGTAAATGTTTGCGTTTCCTTATACTCTTCGGCTTTTTCTCCATCTATATTATAAATTGTATTCTTATTATAACCTTCTATCGTTACTTTGCTAGGACCTTTTACAGGTATCTTAATGATTGTTCCCCTATTAACCTGGGCTCCTCCATCTCTTTTTGTATGGAATTTCCCTTTGGTGGTATCAATTACAAGTCCCTCTACACTAATAACCTTACCTTGTGCGGAATCAACCACCTTGTTTGTATCTGTCATAAGGTCGCTTCCTGAATGGAAATCCCATTCTGAGGGAATTTCTTTGAAAATCGCCTTTATAGAGACATTGCCCTTAGGCATAGCAAACTGATTATATTCAACAGTTACGGGCATTAAGCCATCACCTGTCTGCACCTCCCAAGCATCAAAACAATAACCTTCGTTCGGTGTTGCAGTTAAGGCAACTGTTGCACCTTCTATTGATTCTGCTGCATCCGCCTGTGCAGAACCATTTTCATCACTGGATACAGTCACTGTATACTTCTCATTGACTTGACTTGATTGGTCATAGATAACATCACTACCAACTTTGAGATAAATATTACTATAAATAATATCACATTTTCTTGATGCAACCATACCAATATATTGATATTGTGCATCAACTACATCAAGTTTAAGAACATCCTTTGTGTATGTTTTTGCTTCGTTCTCTCCAATTTTGCAGGTATATGTTGTACCATCAAAAGTGAGGCTTAAATCATACACATTTCCATCAGCAACAGTCGGTTGAAGTCCTGTGCTACTTTTATCCAGCCACTGGTCTACACGAGTAAAATTATTTACATTACCTTTTCCCAAAGAACCTGCTACAACATAGTTAGAAAGTTTTCCACTATCTTTTTCATCAATATACATATCATCACGCGCCATGAGCCCAAACGCCCCTTGACCATCATTACCTGTTGCAGTAAGCGTTGCTTTAGCCCTAAGCTCAAACGGACTCTCTATAGGCACTTGATAATAATACATTGTATATCCATCATCACCACCCGGTATTTCATTTTTATTCGCATCCTGCCCATTCGTTACTTTCTGAGCTCCATTAATAGATGCAACACGCATATTTCCATCTGCATTTGTTTCAAGAGCATAATAAATGGTATCTCCTACATTTGTAATCCCTTTGTTTGCAGTACCAAATACACTTCCTTTAAAGGTATTGGCATAGTCCTTCCAAAAAACACTTGTTCCAGTCGGCGGACTATATACCTTCAAATTCTCAACAATCTCATCCTCTTCTTTCGTCTTTTCTGCGGTCTCCGTTTCCTCCGTCTCCACACTTAAAGAAGACTCCGTCTCAGAAGCCTGTTCCTCATCCGATACCTCTGCATCCGTTGCCGCATCGCTCTCTACAGTCGTCTCTTCTCCTGCGTCCGTATCGTCTTTTTTGTCCGAAGCGTTATCTTCGCTCTTTGTCGTCTCTTCCGCTGCTGCGTCTTCCGTTGCGGATTCAGAAACCGCAACCGTCTCCGCTTCTTCCTTGTCCGCGGCTTCGCGTTCCGTGTCATCGTCTCTGTCTGTTTCGTCAGCGACTTCCTCAATGTACCCTCCCGAATCGGCGGGAGCTTCGCTTGCAAACGCTGTCATGTTGGACATTACCATCGCGCCCGATAGTATCACAGCCATAACACGTTTCATAAGCCCTTTTTTGAACTTGCTCATAATTCGTCCTCCTATCATTGATTAATACCGTCCGGCACGTCTTCCACCGTGCCCGTGCAAACCAAGGCTTCCTTTACAGCCAATGCCGCTAATATACTTTAATGGTATCAGATTTTTCAGCATATTAAAAGTTCTTTATTTTACAAAAATTTTATATTTTTTTGGTTATGTTTTACAATTCGTGCCCGTGCACGGTCCGCATTTTTTGCTATATCACGCACCTTTTCCCAAGTCCCGTTTTCATCCCTGACAGCTACTTCCACAAAAAAGAGCCGCCCGTACTGTGAATATTGTACAAGCGACATGTTTTTAAATGCACATTTTGAATTATAGAAGCTTTCCTTCTGCCTCCTCTTTGCTAAGTCCATATTTCTCCATAAGGCTCCTCACGATCTGCTCGTCAG
>CAMWNY010000172.1 GCA_947175775.1 uncultured Lachnospiraceae bacterium
AAAGGGAATTGGCTCTAATGCGTTTGACCCGCAGTGGAAGGAGCACACACCTGATAATTATGGCGAAATCGGCGTTTTGACAATTCCGGGTTCCGTTGAGTTTATCGGTGCGAAGGCATTTGCAAATTGTAGAAATTTGACCAGTGTAACAATAAATGATGATAAATGTTCTATTTTGGGAGACGAGGCATTTTCAGGATGTGTGAAGCTTTCTTCCGTGCAGTTTACAAGTGCAAATTCAAAACTGGAAACAATCGGCTGTATGGCGTTTTATAATACGCTGTTAGATAATATTGTCTTTCCGGAATATGTAAAATCAATTGGTGCGGGCTGTTTGTATTATTCTAATATTGCAAGCATGACAATGGGAGGTCTTAAGAACGATACACTGACAATTGATCCCTATGCATTTTTCGGATGTGAGGCATTAAGTACTGTTAACTTTGCAGGAGAAAGCACGAATTTTAAAATTGGCGAGGCAGCGTTTGCTTTGACGGCAAATCAGACTGGCGGCGCTCTTGAGAATTTTGTATTTCCTTCCTATATGAATCAGATTGTCTATGATAATGAGAAGGCAACATTATTGGACAGTGACTATATTCTTGCGGGCAGGGAAAATTTAAAGACCGTTACATTCCCAGGCAGAATGGGTAACGGCGCAGAAAATAAGATGATTCCCGATAACACACTGGCAGGCTGTACGGCATTGGAATATGCTGTATTTCCTGAGAATGCTTATGATGCTGATTATGTTCCGGGAGAATTGTTTAAGGAGGTTGTAAATCCGGAATTTTATGTAAAGGGTCCGGAGCATGGCGCAAGCAGGGATACGAAGGCAACGCCAAGACAGCGTACATGGAGAGCGGTTCCCGGATATAAGCTTGAGAATGGAGAGCCGGGGGTTATTCCATATATGTTTACGGATGATGCCGGTGTGGAGCATATCGAAATCGGCGTAGGACAGGAAAACAGAGACGATTATATTGCTACAATTGATATTGTTGATGATTCCACGGCAATTTTGTCTGGCTATGAGGAAAACAATAAGGGTGAATTTGATTCCATTGCGGTAGAAATTCCCGCCACGGTTGGTAAATATACCATTACGGAGATTGCGGACAACTGCTTTGGAAAGGAAGTAAAGGATAAAATTTATAAGGTTATTATAACGGATGGTACAGTACAGAAAATTAACGCAAGTGCATTTGAAAACTGTAAAAAGCTGCAATGGGTGGAGCTTGGCGATTCCGTAACCTTTATCGGAGAAAATGCATTTGCAGGCTGCGAGAGCCTTGAAAATGTGATATTCAGTCAGACAAAGACTGGATTGTACGGTGACGATGATACGTATTGGGAAGAGGCATTGGAAATAGAAGACAATGCGTTTAAGACAGGTTCTGATTTCCTTATTTTCCATGGTGCGGTTCATCCGGCTTATGCGCCTTTTAAGCTTGCAATGAGTGAGGAAGGCAAGAATATGACAGGCTCAAGCGTTCAAATTTGCTACAAAACGGATGCGCCCACCAACCTTACAATCCTTCGGGACAATACGACAGGTAAGAGTACATTGATTGACTATCCGCATTATGAGGAGATTGACATCGTGAATGCAGATCTTGTCAAAAAATGGGCAAATGGTGATTCCGGTTATAGCATTACGGATAAATTTGAAGAATGGAGTGGTTTAAGGGCTACTAATAATTACGAGGACAGACCATACAATATTAATAACAATTACAGTGAAGAGGATGTTGTGCTTTACACACTGTTTATGAATATACCAAAGGGCGTGCAGAGCATTGATTCCAACACATATTATAATGACCCGAATAATGCAAGCGATATTGCTTATCTGACAAGGGCTTATACACCGGAAACAAGAAGAAGTACAGTGACAGGAAAAGATATTGAGGTTGCCATAAATGGCAGCAATAATGCGCAAAGAAATCTCAATAACGTGCTGACATATGGAAAGTACAGCGACGTAAAGAGCATATATTCAGCTCCTGGTTATATTGCACCAAGTGATTTGGATGAGCTAGGCGTAACTGCCGGATTATTTAGTGGATTCTTTGCGGAGTCATCCTTTAGCGGAACTGTAGCAAAGCTTACAGGTCCTGATGATACGACAAGCGGCGTGATTTGGCGTACTTATAATGGTCATGATTATGTGGAAAATTCGATTGTAGGAAATGATAACCTGACGACAATTGACCTTACAAGCGTGACATCGCTGCCGGATTATGCATTTATGAGCTGCGAGAATCTGTTAAGTACAACATATGGCGAGGAAATGCAGGAAATCGGTGCGTTGCCATACCGTAATTGCAGAAGCCTCACTGAGATTAATATTCCATCTACAAATCCGTACGTGATGTTCGGGAATATGATTCTTTATACAACGGATAAAACAAATGAACAAGGGGCAACTGGGCTTGAAATCGTTGAGTGTTTGGAAGGAAGAGGAAACAGCAGTACAAACAGTTCGTCGTTTAAGGTAGGCGTGGATTCGGGTGATGCAAATCTTGCAAAGGTGGTTAGCATTGCAAAAGAAGCATTTTCATATTGTGATGAAATTACAGAAGCGGATTTAAGCACGACTTCAATTACTACATTACCGGAGCGCTGTTTCTATAAAGCAACGAAGCTTGATACGGTAAAGCTTCCTGAAACAATAGCAGTAATTGGTGCGGAGGCATTTTTGGATACCAGCAGTAACAGATTGGAAGTTACAATACCGAATCCGCAGTGCGCAATCGGTGAAACTGCATTTGACTTGGCAAGCGGGCAGAAGGTAACGATAAGAGGACCGCAGTATGATTCTACAGGTACAAGAAACAGTGCAATCTACAATTACTATTTAAAGATGCACCCTACTTATGACAATATAGAGTTTATCGGCGAAGATAAGCATAAGGTTACGTTTATTGACTATGATACCTCAATGCTTAAAGATCCTCAGGTGGACAATCCGCAGTATGTGAGTCATGGTGAAGACGCAGTCTGTCTTGCAACGCCGTCAAGGTCCGGATATAAGTTCTCGGAGTGGAAATGTATTTTGGCGGATGGCACACAGTTTACCGGAACAGGGGATCCTTGGAAAAACGTGACGGAGGACAGAATTATTCAGGCAGTATATACGCCGGATCCAAGTATTATTGAGCCGGACGGCAATGAATACACACTGACAATTGAAAACGGTACGGCAAACGGTGCAACAGGAGAGATAACGGCTAAGGGCGGCGACAAGATTACGATTGTTGCGGATACAAAGACGGATGGAAGCAAATTCCAGTACTGGTCAGTGGAACCGTCAGGACATACCAACCTGTTTGTTGACGGTCTGACTGCAAACAGCACAGTATTTGTTATGCCGAATGAGAACGTAAAAGTAACGGCGAACTTTAGTAAGGACGGAAGTAGCGGCGGAAACAAGCCGGATGGTGACAATGATGACAATAAGAAGAAATATAAGCTTACAGTAAATTACGGAAGCGGTACAGGCGAGTATAAGGCTGGGGAAACAGTGACGATTTCGGCATTTGCACCGGATTCATCAAGTAAAGTTTTCAGCAAGTGGACGAGCAACAGTACCAACTTAGGCTTTGCAAATGCAACATCATCAACGACAACAATTGTCATGCCGGAATCAGACGTGACAGTAACGGCAAATTACAAGACAAGAGTCGGCAGTGATGACGACGATGATGACGATGATGATGACGACCGTACACCTTCCAGAAGACCGGGAACAAGCACGAATACTACCACGGTGACCAACAAACCAAGCAGTTCAACGACAACGACAACCGGAACAACCGGTACCGTGACAAATCAGACGGATAATAATAACGGAAACAAAATATATATTACAAAGAACGGTGTATCAAATAAAGATGTGGCATCTATTACAGTTGACGGTTCTACGGATAATTTTATCGTGCGGATTTCGGAATCCGCGGAGGCTACTGCGGCAGTGGAAGAATCGCTCATTAACAAGTACGGTTCTCTTGACGGGCTTGCGTACTTCCCGATGGATATTTCGCTTTATGACTCAACCGGTCAACATAAAATTACGGACACCTATGGTTTGAACATAACAGTAACAATGCCGATTCCTGATGTATTGATACAGTACGGAGGAAACGCGCGAGTGGCAGCCTGCGACAACGGAAATCTACAGCAGCTTACACCGCGGTTTACGACAATTGACGGAATTGCATGTATTTCCTTTGTACCTCCGCATTTTTCACCCTATGTGATTTATGTGGATACCAATAATCTGATTGCAGGACAGACATTGGATCAGACGCCGTCAACAGGCGATCCGATTCATCCGAAGTGGTTCCTTGCAACAGGTATGGCATGTCTTTCCATTATCTTATTTGCAACAAGTGACAGCCGCAAAAAGAGGAACTTTAAAACAGCATAAAGGAGAAGCATATGAAGAATAGGCTGATTGCCCTTGGGGGCGTGATAATGCTCGGTGTTCTTGCTTTTGTCGGCGTGGCTTTTGGAATCGGCGGCGGAGTGGACGCCGCGGGAGATGATGCGTTTCGCATAAACGGAACGACACTTACTTCGTATTTGGGGACTGACGCTTATGTCAGTATCCCCGATACGGTTACGGTAATCGGCGAGGAGGCATTTGCGGGAAACGAGACGCTCAAAGGCGTGACGATTCCCGACAGTGTGACAGCCGTATCCTACAACGCGTTTAAGGACTGTACGGCGCTTGCCAATATTATTCTTTCTGACAGGATTACAAAGGTCGGACCTGGTGCGTTTGAAGGTTGTACAGCGCTGACGACGGCACAAATCGGAAAAAATGTCAGCTCATGGGGTACGGGTGTGTTTACAAACTGTGACAGCCTTGCGAAAGTGATGCTTGATGAAGAGAACAGTTATCTTACTTATTATAATGGCGCAATCTACAACGGAACAATGACAATGCTCTATCAGGTGCTTCCGGCGCGTAAGGGCGAGAATTATGTAATGCCTGAGAGCGTGGAGCAGATGGACACATATGCTTTTTGGAATTTAAAGAATGTTAAAAACGTTAAGCTTTCTGAGAAAATAGACAGTATTCCGAAGTATGCGATGACGAATATGGGATCTGTCGAAAACGTATCGCTTCCAAATTCCGTGCGCACTATTCAGGAGCGAGCCTTTGCCAATAATGAAAAGCTGGCACAGGTGGCAATGCCTGCTACGGTGACGCAGATTGACAAGGCTGCTTTTTCGGGAAGCCCAAACGTAAAGATTTTTACATCGAAAGGAAGCGCTGCGGATACGTTTGGCGCCGAGCGCAAAATAACGGTTATTTATGAAAAGGAATATCCGGTTGATTTTATGGACAGCAATGAGGATTTGGATGAACTGCCGGATGTATCGGGTGATGGGGAAGACACAACTACGACAACAATCACAACGGTTACCGAGATTGAGAGCAGTACAGATGACGTGTCGGAAACAGAAAGTGCAGAAGATGAGAGTCGTTTTGAGAATGCCCAAAATTATATTCATCCGCTGGATGTACCCGAGCCGGACAGTGTGATTGGAAAGACGATTATTTCAACAGGCAGGGCAGTGATGCTGATGAACAATCATGACGGTCAGGTATACGGTCTGCCGGACGGTGTGAAGGCGGACGTTATGACGGAATCCGAGGCGGCAAAAAAAGAAGCTGCGGAAAATACAGAAACGGAAAACAGTACATCGGATACGAACACAAAAGCAGATATAAACATAAGTTATGACGAGAGTAATTTAGACAGCACGGAATATATTCCACAGAGAAAATATTATAAACAAAAAAGTTTGACGAATTATGAGATTGGTGAGACAATTAAAAGTATAGGAAGGCTTGCGTTTGCGGAGAGCGGATTGAAGTCGGTTACAATCCCCGAAAGTGTTACAAAGATTGAGTACGGCGCGTTTATGTCGTGCAAAGACCTTAACAC
>CAMWNY010000173.1 GCA_947175775.1 uncultured Lachnospiraceae bacterium
CGAATTTCCGTCCCGCACAAACGATATGATGCACTTCGCGCTCTTGTTCATGCCAAAGCGGTTCAATTTATCGTTTATACGCCAGTCTCTGTAAAAGGAAACCGAACCCTGCTTCTGAAAAAGGACTTCGCCCACCTTGTATAGCTTGTCCGCATAATTTCCTGTGTCATTCTTACAGCCTGCAATCAAAATAATATCCGTTAACCCGTCATGGTTCATGTCCGCAAACGCCACCGACACCATATCCACAATGGGCTGCTCCATACGACCTCTATACGTGTAGTTACACTCAAGCATATTTGTCTTATAAAGAATAGTTCCGTCCTTATCTCCGAGAAACACGGCTGCCCTGTGATACGTTTTATCAATTGCCGTGATAAAACGTACCGTCGGAACGCTCTGCAGCACAACCGCATCTTCGCTGCCGATTTGATGAATATCCGCCGGTCTTGTCACCTCCGTATCCAATAGCTCACCGTTTTCATCCGTTTCCGTGCTCTTTGTTACAAGCGGAATGTCAAACACATGCTTTTCTATAATCTCGTAACCTTGCGGTACAATGTCGTCCAGTGTTTTAATCGCGTCAAAGCATTGTATGTATTTCTCATATTCTTTGGTGATATTTTCCTGTGTATTTTCTTTTGCTGCCGCATTGCATTCTAATCCCGTACAAATAAACAGGACGGCAATGCACAGCTTTGCGATTTTTTTTCGGATATTGTTTTTCGTTTTCTGTTCCACCGCATCATCACCCTTTCGTTTATCAGTATAGCATTAACATTTTTTGAACTCAATTCTTTTCGGCAATTCTTTTTGCATCCTTTTTGCATCTTTCTTTTCGTTTGGACTGCACTTTTGGCTTTCGTTTTGATATACTGTATAAGATAATGTATATGGTTACATTATTCAGCGGTCCTGCTGTTATCATTTAGCACAAAAAGGAGAAGCGCAAATGCTTGTTTTTAAAAAGGGTTGTTTATTTGTTAAAATAATTATACTGACTGCATGCAGTATTTTATTTCTTGGTTCCTGTATGAAAAATACCGACTACACGCCGGTTTCCAAGACGGGTTTTGCATTTGATACCGTTGTTACGATTACCGTATATGACAAAGAAAAAAGCACGGTTTTGGATGCGTGTTTTGATATGTGCGAAACGTATGAAAAACTTTTCAGCGCGACGCGCGAAGACTCGGACGTTTGGAAAATCAACCATAGCGGCGGCGCGCCTGTTGCGGTTTCTTTTGAAACGGCATCGCTTATTCAGGCAGCGCTTTTTTGGTGCAGTCAATCAGACGGGGCTTTGGATTTGACGCTGCTTCCTGTTGCCAAGGAATGGCATATCAAGGAACAAATGACACAAGTGTCAGAAAATCCGGATTATGAATATTATATTCCGGATGCGTCTACGCTCGACGAACTTCTTGCACATGTCAATTATAAAAGTGTGGTAATTTATGATGAAAAAGGGACAGTCGTCGCGTATGATGAAACACTTTCCAAGGAAACTTCGTACCGCGTACAGCTTTTAGACAGCAACGCCGCCATTGACTTAGGCTTTCTTGCAAAAGGATATATTGCAGACAGGCTGAAAGAATTTATGATTTCCGAAGGGATTGAAAGCGGCGTAATCAGCCTTGGCGGAAATATTCTTTTAATCGGAGAAAAACCGGACGGTTCGGCATATCAGATTGGCATACAAAAGCCTTTTGGAAATGCAGGGGAAATTATTGACACGGTAAAAGAAACTGACACAAGTGTCGTTTCTTCGGGGTGTTATGAGCGGTATTTTCGGGAGCCTGAAAGCGGACGGATTTATCATCATATTTTTGATACGGCGACCGGAGCTCCTGTACAAAATAATCTCCTTGGAGTGACAATCATCTGCGATTCGTCGCTGCAAGGAGATGCATTAAGCACGTACTGTTATATTTTAGGGCTTGAGGAAGGAATGAAACTGGTACAGTCGCTCGACGGCGTTCAGGCGGTGTTTGTGACGAAGGATTATGAAGTAATAAAATGATTTATATCACACATTTCCATATTCTATAAACCGCCAAGCCCAAACACCCTCTCCGTATTCTCCGTAAAACAATGCACAACTGAGCGCGCGCAAACTTCAGGATGCTTTTTAAACCGTTTCACAAAATCATCCGCCGCGCTGCGCTCATGGAGAAAGAGCGGCTTACCCAGTTTCTTTGCAAGTACAATATGCTTTTCCAAACACCTAATCTGATTTTCCTTCGTCGAAAACATCCTGTCATAATCCAAGCCGCATTCTCCTACAGCGACAAGCCGTTCATTTGTGGCAATCATCTGCTCAATCTCCTGAAAATCCTCCTGTCCTGCCCTGTCTGCATTATGCGGGTGAATTCCCACTGTACCGAACACCTCATGCGTTTTCACGAAATCATTAATCCTGCGGTTTTCCTTCGGGTCCGTACCTGTCAAAATGCAGCACACGCCACTGTCCTTTGCATCCGCAATCACCTGCTCCGGCTCCTGAAACTGTTTACAAAACAGATTTAACCCAATATCATAATATCTTACCTTCATGCCACACCAACACTCCTGCAAACTACACTCTTTTAGGGACGTTTCGCGCCGTCTTACACAGACGGCACCTCCACAATAATTTTCTTTGGACACTTCTCTTTGCACGCGCCGCACCCCGTACACTTTGACTGGTCAATATGCGCGTTAAAATCCGTCACGGTCACCGCCTCTGACGGACAGGCTTTTACACACAAACCACACCCGATACATCCCGTTTTGCATGCTTTCATGGTCACAGGTCCCTTGTCCTTCGAGCTGCAAGCCACCGCAACCTTGGAATCATACGGAATCAGCTCAATCAGCCCTTTTGGACATGCCGCGACGCACTTTCCGCACGCCTTACACTTTTCCCGGTCAACCTTTGCAATTCCGTCTACAATGTGTACCGCGTCAAACGGACATGCCTTGACACAGTTTCCATATCCAAGACAGCCGTAATTGCACGACTTTGCACCGCCGTCAGGCACGTATTTCACCATGCCGCAATCCTCAACGCCTGTATATTCATAATTCTTCTGTGTTTTCTCACAATCGCCCGCGCATTTTACAAACGCGGTCATTCTCACGGTTTCCCCCGCCTCAACGCCCATAATCTGCGCAATCACGTTTCCAACCGTCTCACCGCCGACCGGACAGGCATTCACCGCCGCCTCGCCCTTTGCGATCGCCGCGGCAAGTCCCGAGCATCCCGGAAATCCGCATCCGCCGCAATTATTGCCGGGCAGCGCGCCAAGCACCGCCTCCTCGCGCTCGTCAACGTCCACCTTAAACAAAATGCTTGCCACACCAAGAAACACACCCAAAATCAGACCCACCGCACCGACCACCACCAAAGCAGTCAATATTGCTGAAATATTCATACCTATTACCTTACTCCTTTCAAAGTCTGCAAGTTTGTGCCGAAAGCGCAAACCTGCCGCTTGAAAATTTCAATTTTCAAGTTTTCACACTTATAACAGTCCCGAAAAACCGCAGAACGCAATCGCCATAAGTCCTGCCGTAATCAGCACAATCGGCATTCCCTGAAACGACTCAGGTACATCGTTATATTCTATCTTTTCCCGTATTCCCGCAAGAATCACAATCGCAATCAAAAATCCGACCGCCGTAAACAACCCGCTTGCAATGCTAAAGCCGATACCGTAGCTTTTCTGCACATTGGTCAGCGCAATGCCAAGCACCGCACAGTTTGTCGTAATCAGCGGCAGATACACGCCAAGCGCCTGATAAAGCGCAGGCACATATTTTTTCAAAAACATCTCCACAAACTGCACCAGCGCCGCAATCACAAGGATAAACACAATCGTCTGCAAATATGTAATATCAAACGTCACAAGAATAAACCGGTAAATCACCGCCGTCACACCCGATGCAATCGTTATGACAAAAATCACCGCGCCGCCCATGCCGACCGCCGTGTTGACTTTCTTTGAAACGCCAAGAAACGGACACAAGCCTAAAAACGGACACAGAACGACATTACTCACCAAAGAGGAGCTTACAAGCAGCACCAACAAATCCTTTACCACATCCAGCATTTCTATAACCTTACTCCTTTCTACGTAAACCTTCCTGTTTTTCCTAAAGAACGCTGCCTAAAACGAACTTGTTCGTTTTGCGTTCTTTTCATGTGAAACTTAGTAGTTCTTGGCGTTTCGTCCTATGGCGAAACGTCTTTAGAACTACTTTTCACATTGGCAACCGAACCCGACGGTGCATTCACGTCCACAAACCGGTGTGCACAGCCGCTGTCCTCACAGGAAGTACAGTCAAAATTGCATCCCGACTGAATCTTGTCGGCATTCAGTCCTTTTTCCTGCATTTTGCGTTTCACTCTGTTTTGTAGTGCCGTAAGCGCCGCAAGCACAAAAAACGCGCCCGGCGCTAAAACAAAAATGCTGACAGGAACATATTCAACCGGCTCGCTTCTTCCAATCGCCGAAGAAATCATTTTGAGTACATTATTGATAACCGGAACGCCAAACAGCTCCCCTGCCCCGAGCAGCTCTCTTACAATTCCGATTGCCGTAAGCGCCACCGTAAAGCCAAGTCCCATGCCAAGCCCGTCAAAAAATGACGGCAGTATGCCATTTTTCGAGGCAAATGCCTCCGCACGTCCTAAGATAATACAGTTTACTACAATCAATGGAATATAGATTCCAAGCGCCGCATAAAGGCTCGGAATAAAGCCTTCCAACAGCAATTCCGCCATTGTCACAAACGATGCCACAATCACGATAAACGCAGGGATTCGCACCCTGTTCGGTATGATATTTCGCAAAAGCGCGATAATGACATTGCTCAGCACAAGCACCGCCGTCGTCGTCAGTCCCATTCCTAGTCCGTTGATTGCAGATGTGGTAACCGCAAGCGTCGGACACATTCCAAGCATCAGAACAAACGTCGGATTTTCTTTCACAAGCCCGTTCCAAAATACTGTTGCATTTTTTTCTCTCATTTACCACACCCCCTATCAGAAACTGTCAGCGGCAAGCAGCACATCACGGAAATAAACCAGTCCCGCATTGACGCCGTTCACAATCGCATTTGTCGTAATCGTCGCACCGCTGATTGCATCAATCTCACTCTCAGTTGCCGAGCCTTGCTTTGTATAAGAAAACTGTTCTACCTTTTTATCTGTAAACTGCGGCACAAGCACATCGCCCGCTTTCATGCCAAGACCTGCCGTCTCGGTAATACTCAAAATCGAAATACCGTTTAACGTACCGTCAAGCGTCACACCCATTGAAAACTGAATATCGCCGCCGTACCCCTCATGGTCCGTCACGGTGATAACATACCCCGCATGGTTTCCGTCACCGTCCATCGCATACATCACTTCATCAATATCCACACCATTGACAGAATCGCTCATAGGCATACCCTGCGCGTCCGTCACGGTTTCAAACGCCGCTGCCGCCGCAAATACATCTGCACAAGCCTCCTGCTTCGCCTTTTCTTTCTGCTGCGCAATCGGCTCCTTGGTCACATCATAAACCACACCCAAAAGCAGACCTGCCACAACCGTAATTGCAAAAAGGATTAGCGCGTCTTTTATCATCGCTGATTTTTCATTCATTTTTTTGACGTCTCCTTTCTGATCTTTTTCTTTCCAAACGCCGCAGGCTTTGTGAAATTCTCAATCAAAGGCACAAGCAGATTTCCCAAAATAATCGCATAGGAAACGCCTTCCGCCGAAGGACCGAACAATCGGAAAATTCCAGTCATAATGCCCAAAAATGCGCCAAACACATACTGTCCCTTTGCCGTAATCGGTCGGGTTACATAATCCGTTGCCATAAAAAATGCACCAAGCATCAGACCGCCGCCCGCAAGCTGTGAAACCTCTCTCTAATACACATCTGACGCTCACGACGATACTCCTTGACTACATCTCG
>CAMWNY010000174.1 GCA_947175775.1 uncultured Lachnospiraceae bacterium
CAAAAGAGATTGCCAAGAGGTATACCGACAAGGTTTTTGATTTTGCATGGTGTGATGATTTCAGCAAGGCGAGGAATTTTTGTGCGGACAAAGCGTCGAATAATAGAATTCTGGCGATTGATTGTGATGAGAAAATTCAGGATTTGGATACAAAGCAGTTGGCGGAACGGATTAAACAGTTTCCGCATTTTGTTGGAAAAATAACAATTAAAAATATTAAGAAAATGAGTGAAGATGACATTGACTATCATACGGATGAGGTTGTGCGGCTTTATAATCGGCGTGAGTATGAGTTTTTTGGACCGGTTCATGAACAGCTCAAAAGAATCAGCGGCTCTGATGCGTTAGAACCGCTCCCGTGTTTTGATGTACCAATAGAGTTGCTTCACTACGGCTATGCATTATCTAGGGAAGAGATGGCAGTCAAACAGCAGAGAAATCTTGAGCTGTTGTATCGTATGGCAGAAAGTGAGCCAAAGAATGCATATGTACATTTCCAAATAGGACAGTCATATGCGATTACCGGAGACTATGCAGAGGCAGTGAAAGCGTATGAAAAGGCACTGTCTTTGGATGGCAATGCAAAAAAGCCGTATGTGCAATTGCTGCTGGTATCTCTTGCGAAGACATACCAAAATGCGGGATTTTCAGAAAAAGCGCTGTCTCTTATGGAGCGCTATGCACCACACTGCAATACGGCAAAATTCACGGAAGCGCATGCAGGGGCGCTTTGGGACAGCGGTCAGCATCTAAAAGCGATGGTGTTGTACTTGAAAGCGACACTGATGCCGGATGCTGATACGTTAGGCGAAGGGCTGCTTCGGTGTTATGCCCATTTAATTCAGGGATATTATGATGCAGGAGATGCCAAAATGGCAGAGATGTTTCAGATAAAATTTGCGCAATGCAAGGAAGCGCAGGAAAAACAGCTTTTGTGATACGTACAGTAAGTGTGGACTTACGGATTTTGAAAGGAGCAAGGTTACTAAGATGATTGTAACACATAATATGAAGGCGATGAACGCCGAAAGACAATTCAACATTGTAACATCCGATAAAGCCAAAAGTGCGGAAAAGCTTTCTTCCGGCTATCAGATTAATCGATCTGCCGATGACGCGGCAGGATTGGCTATTTCAGAAAAAATGCGCCACCAAATCAGAGGGCTTGACAGGGGATCCGCAAATATCGAGGAGGGCGTTGGATACTGTCAGGTGGCGGACGGAGCATTAAATGAGATGCATGACATGCTGCAGCGTATGAATGAGCTGTGTATACAGGCGGCAAACGGGACATTATCTCATACGGACAGGGGATATATTGATGACGAAGTTCAGATTCTAAAGTCTGAAGTGGAACGTATCTGCCGTACAACAAAGTTTAATGAAGAGTATATTTTTCGGTGTGAGGACGTTATTGAGGAGAAACCGCATGATGTATATAAGCTGACCTTTTCAGGAACGCCAAAGGATTTGTTCATTTATAATACTTCGTATGATGCTGATGATAAATATGCCGGTGTCGCATTTCGGGGAAGAAGGTATACATGGGATGAAATCAATCCCTATATGTATGACAAAACAACGCATACGTTTCGGGAAGGAGAGTACAGTATCCAGGCGGATGACGGTACAATGTTAACGCTTGTCTGTGAGCAGGGCGCGAAGCTGCCGCAGGTATCACGAAAGTTTCGTACAAGCGCAAATGGGGAAGGCATCTATGTCAATGGCGACCTGGTAAGATGGGATAATGTCAAGGTGGCAGGGGATAAATACAGTTTTGATTATCATGGAATGACGATTTCTTATACAAAAGAAGCCGGAGACAGCTTCGAAGATATGATGCTCAAAATGACGGGAACCGTGTGGGAGAGTACTTATGAAACGCCTGTGGAGGGGTATGCGGTCGATGCATCCTTTTCATTTGGGACAAACTATCGGTTTGTAAGCAATAAGCGGATAGAAGTTTATCTGAAGAATGATTATATGCCGAAATATATTCTGCATGCGGAGGATATTAATCATGGAGGGACAATTCCCGTACACGATGATCAGGGCAATTTTTTGCGCAATGAACCATTTGACGGCGTGTGGCTGGAAGGCACTAATGAGGACGGATCGCCAAGCGGGAAAGTGGTTTATGATACGACTACAACCGGAGGCAAAAAACTTTGTGCGATGACATGGGATGAGTTTGGCTTTAATTGCGGTTTTGACAATCATGACTGGGGAAATCTGAGCACGGATATTTGGTCTGGCGCAGATCATATAAAGGATGATCCGAAACCGGTATATCCTCCGGATACCGCGACTTCGGGCAGCCTTGGAAATGATAGTTTTGCAAATTATGACCCGTATAATAAATTTGTATTTAATGTTTTTAACAATAATATTGCTCCGCCTGACAATCGCGAGCATGTAGAATTTTTTTTCAGTGTTATTAATGAGGTAAGCAAGGAGCAGGTCATTAATACGCTGGATGGCACTGTAATCGGTTATAATAAAATCACACCGCATGACCATGCACAGGAGCTCATTAGTAATGGTAAGATTAGCAGCTTCACCAAAGCATTGAACTTGACATTAGATGACGAATACAATCTTGGAAGAGATTACGAGAACCACCAGGCGCAATATATGCTTAAAGATTATGAACAGCTGACCTATTCAAACGGTAGATTTTCTATATCATACGGATATGACAGAAAAGGCGGCAATATGGTGCTGAGCGGAAGCCCTTCTTACAGTGCAGGCTTGAAAAACAGTATTATCACTGGAGGCGTCATCAACGGTAATAAGCTGAGTGCAAGTAATACAATGCCAAGAATCAGTATGACTTTAACCGGCGGAAACGGAAGCTCCCTAAGCATTGGCTGTAACTATAATATTTCCGATTTCTTTTCCGGAGGCGGCGCAACAATTACAGAAACGGCAAGCGGAAGCGGAAGATATGTAAAAATCAATAACAGATATGTAGAGTACCGTTCGTGGGATGCATCGCATCAGAATTTGCAGCGGTATAATGTAGACATCGCCAGCTCTGCCGGACAGTCACTGGAAAATTATTTTACGAATACGGTGTATCCTGATATTGCCAATGGCACCAAAGTTAGCCTGCATACGGATGACTATCCGACTGGCGGGATTACGGGAGAAGAGGATCCGCAGACTGCAATGATTACACGCTGGCAGACGCCATTTCAACATCCTCATATACTGGTTGATGAAGAGGTGAAAGAAAAACCCGAATACCTGAGGATACAGTGTAGCTCCAATACGATTGACAATATTTATATCCAAAAACAGAAGCTTTCTGTTTACCGTCTCGGACTCCTGAATGTCGGCACGCTTTCCGAAATGCAGGCGACGGGCTGTATTGATATGGTTGGGGCCGCGATTTCTAAAGTAAGTTCTGTCAGAAGCTTGTTTGGTGCGCAGCAAAACAGACTGGAGCATGCGTATGCCATTAACCGCAGCACGCATGAAAATACACAGAGTGCAGAGTCTTTGATCCGCGATACAAATATGGCAAAAGAAATGATAAAGTTCAGCAACGCAAATATTTTAGAACAGTCGGGTAATTCAATGCTGGTACAGGCAAATCAGGCGAACGATATTGTGCTTTCATTGCTGCAATAGAAAGAATAATGCAAAAAATAATGCAAATTTTCAGAAATTACATAAAAATACTAAAAATATTCAGTCAATGCACCGATAAACATAATATACAATTGTAAAAGGAGTTACAGAATGTATTAACAATAACAAAAACCTGATTAAAGGGGAATCATAAAAGAAATAAATGGGAAAGCTGGTTTGAGAAAAGGATGTCGCAGGCTGCTGAAGGAGGAAAAAATATGGTAGTACAGCACAACATGCAGGCGATGAATGCAAACAGAATGCTTGGTTTGAATGCCAAAGCAAATGCAAGCTCTACAGAGAAGCTGTCAAGCGGTTACAGAGTGAACCGTGCGGCAGACGACGCTGCAGGACTGGCAATTTCGGAGAAAATGAGAAAGCAGATCAGAGGTCTGACACAGGCTTCAAGCAATGCGGAAGACGGTATTTCCAGCGTACAGACAGCAGAGGGTGCACTTGCGGAAGTACAGGACATGCTGCAAAGAATGAACGAGCTTTGCGTACAGGCGGCAAACGGAACCAATTCCATAACAGACCGTCAGTATATCCAGGATGAGCTCGATCAGCTTGTGACAGAGATTGACCGTGTATCAGAGACAACAAAGTTTAATGAGATGTATCTCTTAAAGGGTGATGAGGAAGCGGAGAAGCAGCTTACACATACATACAACTATATTACCGATGATGAGATTGATGCAACCGGAAACTCTAAAGTTACAAATGCGAATAACAGTAAGGTAAAAGTAGACTATAACGATACGGAAAATGTATATTTGGTAACGGCTGAGATAAAAGACTCGAATGCAAGCACACCCAAGTCGGCAGATGTTGTGACAAAAGGCACTGATTATACAAAATATCTCAAGAACGGTGAGGTTGGCACAAGTTCTTCGGTTTTATCAGCAGAGATTGATGAATCAAAGTATATTGCATTTAAAAACACGGAGCTGCCGGCTGCCCACGGATTAAAAAAGGATGACCAGGGCAGGATTTACCATGAAGATAACGAGACATACATTTATGACACAGAAACACAGAATATTATTCACTTAGCAAAAACAGAGGATTTGTCAGCATACATCAGCCTTGATAAAGACGGCAAAGCTACGGTGGGCGACAGATACAGACTGGTTGCGGAAGCAGATGGACAAACAACGGCAGGCGCTAATGTTTTAGGTACGGCAATTGCTGCGGACAGACAGGTGACAAAGGATGCGTTAATCGGATCCACGGCGGAGAGAAAGCTCTACGATGCGGATGGAAATCCTGTAGCAGGTATGGCGCTCTACAAATATTTTAATGAAAACGGCGATTACACAGGCGGATTGTTTAGCGATGAAATGGCAACAAAAGAAGTAATTGCAGGTACAGACATAACAGATGACACGCAGATTGCGTTCTATGTTGGTGACCTTACAGAGAAAATCACGGCTCCGCTGGAGTTCTCACTTCATGTAGGCGCTGATTCTGATCTTGAGAATAAGATTTACACAAAGATTGAAACAATGTCATCAGCAGGGCTTGGCGTAAACAAGCTTCACAGCAACTATATCAGCATTGTTGACGAGACAGGCGATAATGCGACAGCAGCAATTGATGTTGTGGCAAAGGGCTTACAGATTGTGTCAACACAGCGTTCTATTCTTGGTGCGGTTCAGAACCGCTTAGAGCACACCATTAAGAATTTGGACAACGTTGTTGAGAATACAACGTCTGCAGAATCTTCAATCCGCGATACGGATATGGCAGAAGAGATGGTTGCATATTCAAACAACAACGTACTTCTGCAGGCTGGACAGTCAATGCTCGCACAGGCAAATCAGGCAAATCAGGGCGTACTTTCATTGCTTGGTTAAATGTAAGGCAAACACGGCACAATATAAATTTAAAATGCAGAGGCATGAAAATGTCCCTGCATTTTATAATTCTTAATCATCTTTAAGCTTCATAATGTCCTTTGCATGATATGACTTAGGTAGTTTGTTCCAGTAATTACACAACCGCTTCAACAATCGTTTTCGTCCCGACCTGGAATTCTTTTACTCCTGTGACCTTATTCTTATTAAAATTAAAACTTAGCATATACCCCTTATCCTTATGATAATAATCCAAATAATCCGTGAGCTGCTCCTCGCCCCGTTCGTTATATTCGCTGCCATGCCAGATTTTAAGTTCAATGATAAACTGCTCCCCGAGGTAATCCAGAACCACATTCGTCCGCCGCGCTTCCCTTGTCTGCGCCTCAAGATAATAATTTCCTGC
>CAMWNY010000175.1 GCA_947175775.1 uncultured Lachnospiraceae bacterium
TTGCGGCAGATACACGCGGAAATCATCGTGCATCGGCAGGTGTTATTAAGAATGTGACAAGCGGCTCTTTAATAATGCTTATGAGCGTAAATGCAGATGGTAGAGTTGAATATGTCGAGGGTGTGGTAGATCCTGTGACAGGCGCGGTAATTGGTGCATTTAAGGGAATCCCTACCGTAATTACGGTGCTGGTGCTTGCATAGTGAGTAGGTACTGTTAGCATTTGATGAATCAGAAAGGCTGCATGTATGTGCGGCTTTTCTGATTATGATAATGGTTTTCTGATTTCACAGTTTAGGATATGATGAGGTGTGTATGATAAGATCCGGCTTGAGAATAAAGCTTGCTAAATTTATATGCTGTTTCATGTTGATATTTAGGGCTTTTGCATTGTCGTCAAGTGTACATGCGGCGGAGGACATTGCGTCATCGCCTGCTTCAGCTAAGGTATATAGTGAGATGTCAGAGAATAGCAATGTGGCTGCCAACCTGATAGCAGGAAATACGTTTCAAATAATTGAGAAAGTTCGTGATGATGAGGGAGCGGTATGGTACCGAATAAAGACAGACTTTGGAACGATGGGGTATGTGAGGGCAGACGAAATTGAGCGGATGAATGTTGAAAAACAGGTAATGCAGCAGGAAACGCCGGAAAACGTTGAAAATTCGGATTCGGAAGATTCGGACGAAAATGATTCAGGGGAAAATGAATACAGTGAAAGCGTTTCTGATGAAGGTGTGTCAAAAGAAGATGATTTTAGCAGTCCAAAGAGGGAGGAGACGGATGGTGAGGTTATAGCGCTGGCAAACTTGAACCTTAGAAGTATGCCGTCCGCGCATTCAAATATCGTAAGCAAGGTAAAGCAGGGAATAAGGCTTAAATGCTATCAGAAGATTGCGAATGAGGCAGGTGAAAACTGGTATAGGGTGGAATATGACGGGATGGAGGGTTATGTGATTGCCAAAGCAGTCAGACTTGTGAAAACACAGCATTCAGAGAAGGAAGAAGAAACGGAATTTGAAACAGAATACATTATGGATTCTGCAGACAGTGAAGAAAACACGGAAATGGAAACACTGCCTGAGGAACTCACGCAAACAGAAGTGTCTGCGCAGTTGGAACATCAGTCAAATCCTCTAAGCACAGCTTCTGTGCAATTTGCATTTGACGTAGATGAAGAGCCGGATGCTCAAAAGAAGCACAATAGAAGAGCGGTTGACTGGACGCTGATTACGATTATTACAGGAGAAATTATATGCGTAACGTTAATTATTGTTTGGTTGATAAAAATACAGAAGCTTCGCAGAAAATAGACAGTCGGATTGGAGAAAAGGATGTATTTGAATGACAGGGACAGAAGAAATGATGCAATGATTTATTTGCATATGGATAATGACGAGATAGATGAAGACCAGGTAGATGTTTTTAATATTGTATCGCAGATGACAAAAAAGAAGATGCTGTATAAGTATATTTTTGCAATCGCCATATGTGTCGGTGTGCTTATAGGGCTGGCAATTATAGGCGTGGACTACGTTACAGGCAAAAATACTTATGCCCGTGCCGTGATAAGCTTTCAGTATGAAGGAATTGAAAACGGTTTGGACCCAAATGGCGCAGCTTTTGACATTAATAAAATGAAAGCTCCTGTGGTTATCGAGGAAGCGCTGGCCTCCTTGAACTATACAGAATATGATGCGGAGAAGATTCGCGGAAATATTGTTATAGAGGGCGTGATACCTGAAGATGCGGTAGAACGTATCACGGTTATCAAAGAAATGGCGCTCGAGGATATGTCAAGCTATGAAAAGATACTGGATGTATCCTATTATCCGTCCCAGTACATTGTATATCTTTATAAAGATTTTGGCCTGTCAGGAGAAGAGGTATCACAAATATTAAATGCGGTACTGGAAAGCTATAGAACATATTTTCTTGATACATATGCAAATACAGAAGTGCTTACGATTACGGCAAATCTGATTGATTACAAGGACTATGATTATGCGGAAGCGCTTGATATGCTGGAAACACAAATAGAGCTTATGCAGGATTATGTGAGTGAACGCAGAGACCAGTCCCCCGTTTGGTTGATAAAAATACAGAAGCTTCGCAGAAAATAGACAGTCGGATTGGAGAAAAGGATGTATTTGAATGACAGGGACAGAAGAAATGATGCAATGATTTATTTGCATATGGATAATGACGAGATAGATGAAGACCAGGTAGATGTTTTTAATATTGTATCGCAGATGACAAAAAAGAAGATGCTGTATAAGTATATTTTTGCAATCGCCATATGTGTCGGTGTGCTTATAGGGCTGGCAATTATAGGCGTGGACTACGTTACAGGCAAAAATACTTATGCCCGTGCCGTGATAAGCTTTCAGTATGAAGGAATTGAAAACGGTTTGGACCCAAATGGCGCAGCTTTTGACATTAATAAAATGAAAGCTCCTGTGGTTATCGAGGAAGCGCTGGCCTCCTTGAACTATACAGAATATGATGCGGAGAAGATTCGCGGAAATATTGTTATAGAGGGCGTGATACCTGAAGATGCGGTAGAACGTATCACGGTTATCAAAGAAATGGCGCTCGAGGATATGTCAAGCTATGAAAAGATACTGGATGTATCCTATTATCCGTCCCAGTACATTGTATATCTTTATAAAGATTTTGGCCTGTCAGGAGAAGAGGTATCACAAATATTAAATGCGGTACTGGAAAGCTATAGAACATATTTTCTTGATACATATGCAAATACAGAAGTGCTTACGATTACGGCAAATCTGATTGATTACAAGGACTATGATTATGCGGAAGCGCTTGATATGCTGGAAACACAAATAGAGCTTATGCAGGATTATGTGAGTGAACGCAGAGACCAGTCCCCCGAGTTTCGATCTTCTGTTACCGGACTTTCCTTTAGTGATATTGCAAAATCGCTTGACACGGTTGAAGGAATCGATATTGCAAATTTAAATTCTTATATAGAAAGTCATATGCTGACAAGAGACAGAGAGCGCCAAATCGAATATTATGAATATAAAATAAAAAAATATACTATGGATATTGCGGAGTTTCAGGTGCAGCTTTCCAATGTACAGTCAGTAATCGACACGTATCAAAAAGACCCGATTGTCATTGTAAGCGCTCAGGAAACGACACAGCAGATTGAACAGACAAATGAGTATTATGACGATCTTTTGCAGCAAAGGCTGGACTTATCTAAAAAAATAGCGTCGCTCAATACGGATTTGAATGAAACATATACCCTCTTGAATTCGGCAAATAGCACAAACAGGAAAAATGTACAGGATGAGTATGATTATGCAGATGAAAAAATGGCGGCGGCAGCAGATACCATAGCAAAGTGGGCAGATATAACAGAACAGACGACACAGGAATATTACACAACAACCCTTTTTTCCAATGCATATAAAGTAAGCGTGCCTGCACAGTATAGTGCGGCAGGAGGAATTATGTCTGTGGCAAAAAAAATCGGTATATGCGTTGCGGTAATGGTATTTGCAGTAATCGTTGTTTGGTGCATGGACGGGCTTTTCTGCGAGATTAGAGAGATGAGGAAAAACAAGTATTAACAAATGAAAAAAGATATTTTTTTGAATTTTTTAAAAGGACTGATTCCCTTTTGGAATATTATCATATTCTGCTATGTGTGGGTATTGTATTACAATGAGCAAACCTTTTTCATATTTTGGTTTCGCGGACTGATTATTTCCATCGTCCTGTATATGTTGATTTACTATGCTTTTGGAAGGCTGTATCATGCCTTTAAAATACAGAGCAGCAGGATTAGTGAACTTATGCTTTCACAGTTCTTTGCAATCGGAATATCAGATTTTATCTTATACTTAATGTGCTATATGATTCACATGCGGTTTGCGAGGCTGATTCCGGGACTTTTTGCGGCAGTCGTACAGCTGACTGGCACATTTGTGCTTTTAAAGATAAATAAATCTTACTATGCAAAATATATACCTGCACAAAGTACGATTGTAATCTATGGGGCAAAAAAGGAACGTCAAAGAGAGAGTCATATTGAAACTTCCGTAGAAGAATTTATAGACAAGCTGAATGCCAAACATGCAAATCTGTTTGACATTCAGGAAATCTATCCGGACACGTATGAATACAGTGAACTGATGAAGCGGATTGCGTTGTTTGATACGGTTATACTTTGCCATGTATCACAGAAGCTGAAGTCTAAGATACTGGCGGTATGTGCAGGAAACGGCAAACATGTATATGTCACGCCAAGGATAGAAGACATTATGCTGATGAACTATGAATACAGATACATGATAGATACGCCATTGCTGGAATCGGCTGCGGGGAGCAGTGCATATAAACTCAAGAGGTTTTTTGACATTGGTATTTCGCTGCTCATGCTGTTTATTTTTTTCCCTTTTATGCTAATCATTGCGGTATGCATAAAATTAGAGGATGGGGGTCCGGTGTTTTACAGACAAAAGCGTGTCACGATAAACGGAAGAGAATTTGATATTTTAAAATTCAGGAGCATGGTTACGGATGCGGAAAAGCGAGGGTGTAAGCCTGCTGCCGTAAAGGATAGGCGTATTACACGGACAGGAAGGGTTATCAGGGCAGTACGGCTTGACGAGATACCGCAGCTTCTAAACATTTTAATGGGAGACATGTCTATCGTAGGTCCAAGACCCGAGCGTGTGGAGCATGTTCAAAAATACACGGAGAAACTGCCGGAATTTGCCTACCGCCTTAGGGTAAGAGGCGGGTTGACCGGATATGCGCAGGTTTATGGAAAGTACAATACAAGCGCGGAGGATAAGCTGAAGCTGGATTTGATGTATATTGAAAAGCAGTCGCTTTTGCTGGATTTACAGCTGATTTTGCTTACGGTAAAGGTGATGTTTTTGGCGGAGAGTGCGGAAGGATTTTAGGAGAAATCGGACACATGAGAAAAGTGTTGATGCTTGCGACTACAGCAGCTATGATTGAACAGTTTAATAAACATAATATTCTCATTTTGGAGGATATGGGCTATGAAGTTCATGTGGCTGGAAATTGGTTGGAAGGCAATCCTGTCTCGAAAGAAAGGCTTGAGGAATTTAAAGGCTGGTTGAATCTTCATCATGGGAAATGGTTTCATATAACAACAACGCGCAGACCGACGGACTTGAAAAATAATGGAAAGGCATATCAGGATGTTTTAAGACTAATCAACAAAAATAAATATGTGTTTATTCATTGCCATACGCCGATAGGATCTGTAATAGGAAGGTTCGCAGCAAAACAAACACATACTAAGGTTATATATACGGCACATGGTTTTCATTTTTTTAAGGGGGCGCCGTTAAAAAACTGGCTTCTGTATTTTCCGGCAGAATGGGTTTGCTCGTGGATGACAGACGTACTTATCACAATCAACACAGAAGATTATGAGCGGGCAAGAAAGCATCTTCATGCAAAAGAAACAAAATATATTCCCGGAGTAGGCGTTGACGTTGCGAAGTTTGCGGATTGCTATGTGGACAAAAAGAAAAAATGTGAGGAGCTGGGGATACCGGATGATAAATTTGTATTGTTGTCTGTAGGGGAACTGCAGGAGAGAAAAAACCACAGAATAGTAATAGAAGCACTTGGAAAGATGCAAAACAGGGATATTTACTATTTGATTGCGGGGCAGGGTATTTTAAAGGAAGAGTACGAATGTTTGATAAAAAGATATGGAATGGAAAAAAACATCAAACTTTTGGGAGACCGGACAGATATTGATGAATTGTGCGAGACCGCGGACTGCTTTGTCCATACAGTGTTTCATGAAGGATTGTCTGTTGCGCTGTTGGAGGCGATGGGAAGCGGGCTGCCGCTTATTGGTTCGGATGTTAGA
>CAMWNY010000176.1 GCA_947175775.1 uncultured Lachnospiraceae bacterium
ACATATATCTGAGGAGCTGGTGCGGGAAACCACAGATGTGAGCGAGGAAAGTACGGAAAGTACAGAAAGCGATTCGTCGAGTGAAGATTCTTCCCAGGAACCGGATGATATTATTGACTATACGACGCTTAGGATGGGAACCGAAGAGAAGTATTATTATTATGGAGATAAGGCGGATACCCTGTTTATAACTGCAAAATTAAGCAATTGCGAGATACCAGAGGGTGTATCCGTTCATTTTTTCATTGATGATAAAATCTGCGGTGAGAGTAATCCGGAACCGTTTGGAAAAGTTTATAAAGATGAGAAACAGGAAGGCTATTATATTATAGTTTTAAAGAAGAAGGAACTTGCAAATACCTCTTCGAATCGCCATAATCTGCTTCTTACCCTGACAAGGAAGACCGCAGATGGCGGCACGAGGGAATTGGTGCGGAGAGTAGCGATTTTCGAGACGCAGGATCAGCCGATTTTTCTTGAAAAGACTCCCTATTATATGGGGGCATCAGATGACAGCGTTGAAGTGACTATTTTTAATACGGCGGATGACATCAGCCGTATTGCACTTTCTAATAATGGAGAGACGGTGGCAGCTCCGACACAGGACAGCATACCGGTAAAAAAGCAGGTTAAGACAGATCCGCGTTATACGGGAATATGCAGTGATTATGAATTCCCAAATGAATTACTGGATGAAGTATTGCAGCAGACGGATGTTTTGTTATATAAAAGCACATGGACTTTGTCAAATTTAAAAAATGCAATTGACCTGGGCAGTTATAATCTGAATCTTGTCTTTGATACCGGAGAAACAATGGATATTAGCGGCGCTGTTTCCATAACCTCTGAAGCGGTTGTCACAAATTGTACGGTAGCGATGGATTATGATAATACAAGTCCATATGCATATCTTTTTATACAGGGTTCGGGATTTAATCCGGATAACATTACATATAATTTTAGGTTCGGTTCTTCGACAGGCACGCCGCTTTCGTCCACGAAGGCAGGTTATAAGCAAGTTTGGTCAGGCTATATATTTAAGTTCCAAAAGATTGGAAGCAGTTGGCCAAAGGCAGGAGAGGATATTTATGTTTCCTTGCGGGGCAATAATATTTGGTTTTCAAAAAATGAGTTTACTTCGACAGTCCAGACAGGAATTTATTATGCGGCATATAATCCTGTACTAAAAGCAATAGAAGCAGGCGTTGCGGTTGACTTGAATGGTAAAAGAACGCAATTTAGCATTGTTAATGATGAAAATTCTCAGACAGGTAATCCTGTTACAGTAAATTCACTGACAGAAAGTTTGGTATATCTTACGCCCCAAAATGCGCTGACGGCAGGAACACAGTATGTTAAGCTTGTGGTTGACGGCAAGGCGTATTTTAAGAAATTTGATGTTGATGCGGAAGCCTTAGATACTAACAGATGGGATGCTCCGAAAGTGATTTCCCAAAATGCTGAGCGGCATTATTTTTACTACTATTATGAAGAAGCGGGGCTTACCAGCAGTGATTTGTCGGCAAAGCTTACTTCCGAAAATGGAACTTCAAGAGAGATTGTAATTTCAGCAACAGAGTGGCTTCGAGAGGATGCGGGCAGAGGAACCAGTATAAAGGTTGTTATTCCGACACAAAAGCTTGCTTTGGGAAAATATAAGATTGAAATCTTTAAAAATGAGGAGGAAGGTAAAACAGAGATTGCTTCTTATGATTTTGAGCTTGTTGCGGCAAAGGGCAATAAGTTTATCCTTGATGAATATTCTATATCATGGATTAATGACGATGCGATGCAGGTTTACATAAAAACACCAAACTGTTCCCAAGAGGATGATTTCGAAATAAAGCTTACGGAAACGAGCGGCAGGGTGGTAGAGGACCTTAAAACCGTTGTCACAAACAGATATTCTGACAGTATTTATATGGAAGTTACGGGACTGAAACGGACAAAGGCATTTCGGGATTATTATGTGCTGTTGACGCATAAAAATAAGGAATTTGAAAATATGGGTTATCCGTTTACAATGGATGATATGACAAAGCCTTATTATGCGGAAAGTGAAAATGAGAAAGGTGAGCTTAAAACAATTGCATTTAATAGAGGTATGCCGATTAAGGTTACGGCAAATAACAGAGTGGTCGGAATCAACCTTCAATATATGGCGCTTCCTGCGACAGTAAATCTTTATGCACCAAATGATACGACATCACTTGCAGACTTGACGATTACGTCAGCGACAGAGGATGATTACTACTATTTTACGAAGGAGTTCTATGACAGGCTTCCAAATAAGGATACGCTTTATGATATGGTAATTTCCGATGCGGACGGATGGGGGAGGACCTATCCAGGAGTAACGATTGGATACCGTGAGGAAACGGTACAAAATGATTTTCGGGCAGAGATAACAACAAATATGCTGTTTCTTGGCGAAGAAGGTGAGGATGCTGCTGTCATCACGGTTACCGGAAATAAGCAGACACCGTTTTTTGAGTCTGCGGATGAAAGCATTGTTACGGTTAGGGCAGATGAGGAAGATTCAAACAGTGCGATTGTCAGTGCGGCAGAAAAAACAGGTACGACGGTTGTGACAATTTTTGCGGATGGCGTGGAAAAAACAATTATTGTTACGGTTACGGTAAAGGTGGACGGCATTGTTTTAAACACATCGAACCGCAGGATGGTGACAGGGGATACTTTTAATGTGGAGGCATATATGCTGCCGAGCGGTTCACAGGATGACACGCATCATGTAACATTTACATCCTCTGATCCGAATGTGCTTTATGTAAAACCGATTTCTGCGACGACGGCAAGAATAACCGCGATGGGTTCAGGAACGGCAATTTTGCGGGCATCCTTAAACGGAACAACACATGTCACCAATATATCCGTATCTGTAACAGGTCTCTTTTCATTGACAGAAAAGAAAATGAAAATTGCGGAGGCAGGAATAAGCAGTTATATTGAGAATGTTGACAGGACGCTTGAATATTGTGAGCTTCCTGAGGGATGGACATGGAATGATGATTCCGTCAGCCTTTCGGCAAGTGATGACGCGCCTGTCCAGTATTTCGGCGCAACCTATAAACAGGAGGGATATGAATCGTTTTCAACCAGACTTCCCGTTTCCGTAACGCGCATTACCGGTATTAAGATTGATGGAAGGACGCTGATTAACAGAGGAAGAGAAGAAACGTTCCGTGTTACATATGAATATGTAGGAAGAAATGTGGCATGGGAAGAAATTGACAAAAGGCTTAGTGTTAATTGCGTACGGGTTACGGAGGATGAGATTGCCAGTGTAGTTTCTGCGGATAAAGAGGAAGTCGTTATCGAGACAAAGAAGGAAACAGAAGGCGGAACGGCAGAGTTTCGCTATACGCTTTCGATAGATAACGGAACGATTGAGGGCAGTGATATGCTTGCGCAGGCGTTCAGCATTACTGTGCCTGTTGAAGACTGTGTTGATAATATTATACTGACGCCTGTAAGGAAAAGTGGTCAGGGATTTACGTTCTTACCGGAAAGCAAACGGATGGATTTGGATTTAGATGAGGTTGACAGAGCAAACGGTAAGTACTCTGTATCGATTGCACTTGAGGCAACGATCAATGATGTTCCGGCGAAAAATATTGCATTTGAATGGCAGTCAGATGATGAAGAGATTGCTTCCTTTACAAGGGACAAAAAGACAGGAGAGCTGATTACGGATAAGGACGGCAATGTTGTGCTTAACATAAAGCGTGTCGGTGTCGTGCAGGTAACTGCTACGGCAAACGATCCGGGAGCATTTGTCGGAACGCTGACAATCAATGTTATGGACTATGAGCCTGTGCTTGAGACGGCAGTGATAACTGTCAACAAGAATAATACGGTCGGTACGCAATTTGTGCTGCAGGAGCAAAACGGCAATTCCATAAGAAAGATACGGGTATTGGAAACAGTAACTGAAGAGCAAAAAGCGGAGTCCGCCAATTTTGCGGTGAAACTTCCTGTAAATGGTTTGGCTGTTATGATGCTCAAGGAAAATGCGCCTGCAAAGAGTTATGACAAAAAGACCACAACGAATGCGGTGCTGGAGGTTGTGACGACAAAGGGACGTTATGAGTATCCTGTATCAATTATTACGGAAATAACAACACCTACGGCATCTCTAAAATTAAAGAGTAAAGCAAATCTGTTTTATGCAAATGCGCAAGCGGTTTATACCATTTCAAGCAAGTATGAAATAGCATCGGTCAAGGATGTAGGGTCCGACGCATATGTAGAACGGTTTTACGGATCTTATAATAAAAACAATAAGACAGTAACCTTTAGCACAAAGGGAAAGCTTAACAACGAAACAATAGGTTTGTTTACGGCTTCAAAATCTCCAAGGCTTGAAACAACGCTGGAAGTCTATTTTGTCGGATATAATGAACCACAGCGTATTAATGTTAAGGTTAAGACGGAAAATAAGAAACCAAGCTTAAACATTACCGGGCTTACAGTTTGTCCTGGAATGACTTCGGGAAGAGTCAATGTCATCAATGCAAAGACCAAGGAAAAGATTGCTTTGGACAGTGCGACAACGCAGATTACGCTGCAAAAGCCGATAGATGGTCTTGCCACACCGACAGTAAATGTGAGTCGGGGTATTGATATTGCTTATTATGGAACGAAAAGCGCTTCTTACACCGTTTTGGTAAGAGACAAAAACTGGACACAGCCGGTTGCCGCGAAAGGAAAAATTTCATATGTGAAGTCGCCGGAGCAGCTTTCGCTTGTACTTGGAAGCAAACAGCTGATACTTAATACTGGAACAATTGCCAAAGACAATGTAGTCAGCAATGTATCCATGCCAGTTTCCATTAGTGGAAATGATGTTCAGATTACGAATATGCGCATTGACGGGACAGCCCGGACGCTGATTGACGGCGGGGCGCTCTCATACAGGTTTGACTTAAAGAAACAGACAATTAATCTTGGCTTGGTTAAAAACAGTCATGTTAAAAAGGGAAGTTATAAGCTCAATCTGTATGCGTCGATTATGGTTGGAGACAGTCCCATAGAGGTAAAGAAGGCAACGCTTACGATTAAAATTATGGATGAAAAGTCTGCAAAAGTGACATTGTCTTCCGCAAAAGGAAAGATTAACCTGGTCGAACGAAGCACCACATCCGTTGTCTTTACGCCGAAGGTTTCTGGTATTGATTCGCCGATTAAATCCGTGGCGGTAACAGGGGACAATACAAAATTCTTTACGGCTTCTCTGAATGGGGATAATAAGATTGAGGTTAAGGCGAAAACGAGAGCAGTGATGTCAAGCAAAACGACCTATAAGGTAGCAATTTTAGCTACGCTTGAAAACGGGTATCAGATTGAGACGACTGCAAAGGTGAAACCGGTTAATAAGCTTCCGAAGGTTGTTTTAAGTCCGAAGGAAGGAAATCTGTACCGTACAAATTCGAACAAATATATAACATCATTGTCGCTTGAGGGCAGTAATCTTAGCCTGAACAGTATATCAGATGTTACGCTTAATATGAAGGGACAGGATGCGCAGAATTTTTCACTGTCATATGATTTGATTCGAAATGGCACACTTAGCTTTGCGCTGGCAGGCGATAAGATGAATATGAAAAAAGGTACGTATAAACTGACATGTCAGGTTTATTTTAAAGATGCGGATGCACAGGCAAAGCCTGCAACTGTAAACGTGACGATAACAGTGAGATAAAATAATGATTTTTTTACAAAGCGTAGGCATTTAGCCTGCGCTTTGTTTACATAAAATTGTAATAAAAGAAGAAATGTACAAAATTGTATAAAAAATAAGAAAAACACTTGAAATTAACAGAAAATATAGTACAATAATAGTATATATGTAAACT
>CAMWNY010000177.1 GCA_947175775.1 uncultured Lachnospiraceae bacterium
AATCTATATATTACAAAACGAAAGGAGTTAATACAATGGCAATTGACAAATCTTTAATTTCCGGCAGCACTTCTATGCTGATCCTGCGTCTTTTGGAAGAAAAAGACATGTATGGCTACGAGATGATTGAAACACTCGAACAGAAATCAAACAACGTATTTACATTGAAAGCAGGAACGCTTTATCCACTGTTACATTCTTTAGAGGACAAAACCTTTCTCACTGCATATGAGAGTGAAGTAAACGGAAAAGTACGAAAATATTACAGCATTACAAAGAGCGGCAAAAAGTACCTGAAATCCAAGAAGGAAGAGTGGAACGAATATCAGACAGCCGTGCTGAATGTACTTTGTATATCGTAAAGGAGGAATCATTTTGAATATAGAAGAATATATCACGACCCTTACGGAGCAGATACGGTGCAAAAAAGTAATACCAAAAGTGGCGCAGGAAATCAGAAATCACATAGCGGACCAAGCGCAGGCGTATGAGCAAAGTGGCATCGCACACGATAAAGCTATTGAGAGGGCAGTACTCGAAATGGGCGACCCGGTTGAAGCGGGTGCGGCGCTCGACCGAATCCACCGTCCACAGTTTGACTGGAGGCTCTTTGCCATAACTGTTTTTTTCAGTGTGACAGGTGTTTTTCTCATGTACGTCACGGGTGCGCTTGGCAGCGAACAAAACCAGCTCGTGCGGCAGTTCGCATTCACTGCGCTTGGGATTGGCATCATTATCCTAATCTGCTTTGTCGATTACACGTTTATCGGAAAATATCCGGTGCAGATTTATATCATAATGACCGTTGCCTTTTACATCTATCACAAAACAGGCAGACAGGTAAACGGATTAAGGGCTCCCGCATTGCGCAGTCTTGTGTACCTGTATGCCCCCGTTTATGCTGGACTTTTATATAAATACCGCGGAAAAGGTATTTTTGGAATTATCAAACTGTTTGGATTTCTCCTGCTGACGGCACTGCTTTCGCAGTGGTTTGCGACAAGCCTGTATGTCAATTTAAGTATCGGTGCAATCTGCACACTTTTACTGTTGTATGCTATCATGAAAGGCTGGTTTCCCACCCGAACATTTAAAATCGGAAAAAACCAAATAACTGCGCCTGTACTTGCGGCATCTGTTTTTATATTCGTATTGCTTGTTTTTGCAGTATATTTTTCTGTTTTTGCGGCAGATTATCAAAAAATGCGTCTTATGGCATTTCTAGATCCAAACGCATATATGGATGCAAACTATCAGATTTTGGCGACACGGCGCGCCATAAACGGCGCTCAATTTTTCGGCGAAAGCACTCAGGGCACAATTATAAAGCAGTTTGTACAGCAGGATACGTTTTTGATTTTTGCGCAGGTGGTTGCGATGTACGGGTTGATTGCGGGAGCAGCAATTATCACTGCATTTGCAGCATTCGCATACCGCGCGCTGCATGTCGTAAGGCATCAGAAAAACCAGCTTGGAATAATATTGTCAGCAGCATGCTTTTTACTGGTATTTTTTAATTGTACCACGGGCATTTTGATGAATTTCGGACTTTTGCCAATGAGCAGCCTGCAATTCCCGTTTCTTAGCAGAGGTGGCAGCGGCACAATTATGTACGCCGTAATTATCGGACTTTTGATGAGCTGCCGCCGTTATGAAAAAATAACTGACCTTTCTGCAGATGTGAGATAAGCTTGCGCTGTTGCAATGCCCACACAAAGGTCGAAAGGGCAGATTTTTAACACCGTGTGTTCGAGATTTTCCACACGTAGAACAAAATTTTATTCGCATAGTGCTTAATATGCTTTGTCAATGCTTAAAAAGCCTTGAAAATACAAAATTTTCGAGGCTTTAACTTTTATGCACAGCCCCATGCAAAGGAAGTATGTCACTAAAGCGGCGCAAGGGGCGCGCGGCGAGTAGTGGAGAAGGTCGTTCTCCTACTCGATTCTTGTGCTGTCTTTCTTTATGCAATTTGGTACTTTTTTGGTCTTACCTTGCATTTTCTTCTTACTTGTGTTATAGTATCAAAGGCTGAAATGCCTGTACATACAGCGCATTCAGACTAATAACAACGTGAGTTCGAGACCTTCCTCACGTAAAACAAAACTAAAGGAGATAACTGAATATGAAAAACAAGAACGTAACATTCATCACACAGGCAGGCGTAATTGCGGCTCTGTACGTGGTACTGACACTGCTGGCGAACGCTTTGGGACTGGCAAACTATGCCATTCAGGTACGGTTTTCGGAGGCGCTTACAATTCTTCCGTTCTTTACCCCTGCGGCAATTCCGGGACTATTCGTAGGATGCCTATTGAGCAATATCATCACAGGCTGCGCGCCGATGGACGTGGTATTTGGCTCTCTTGCAACACTTGCCGGAGCTGTCGGAACGTATCAGCTTAGAAAATACAAATGGCTGACACCAGTACCACCCATCGTTGCAAACATCATTGTTGTGCCGCTTGTACTCGCATATGTATACCAATTTGAGGGAAGCCTCCTGTACTTTGCGGTAACAGTCGGTATCGGAGAAATCATTTCCTGCGGCATATTTGGTATGATTTTATTAAATGTATTGAACAAAAATGCACACGTACTGTTTCATCAATTTGAGGGGGAAAGTGCAAAACGACAAATTGAATAGATAACCGAGCAGAGAAGATTCATCTTCCCTTACTTGTTGCTCCGGACACCCGTCAGCCTACGCTGATATATTTCCTTTGGGTGCCCATATGCATAAAACAAAAAAGAGGCAAACAAACAGTTGCCTCTTTTTTGTTTTATGACTATATCGACCTCACATGAAACATATCCGTTAAATTCTTCAACATCTTTGTCTGTGAACTAAGCTCTTCGCTGGTAGCCGCACTTTCCTGTGCAATTGCGGAATTTGTCTGTACTACACACGAAATCTGACTGATTTGCTCCTGAATATCCGAAACCGCTGCTGCCTGCATACGGGAATCGTTTGCAATACGGGTCGTTGTCTCCATAACCTGATTTGCTCCGGAAACAACAAACTCTAACTGCGACGCCATCTCGCTGGCAATCATGGAACCGTGCTCTACCCGTTGAATAGAACTTTCAATTAAATCTGTCGTTGTCTTGGATGCTTCCGCACTTTTACCTGCCAATGCGCGAACCTCTTCTGCAACGACCGCAAACCCCTTGCCTGCTTCGCCGGCTCGTGCTGCTTCCACTGCAGCATTTAATGCAAGGATATTTGTCTGAGATGCAATGCTTTCAATTGTTTTAATAATTTTACTGATTTCGTTTGAGCTTTCATTAATTTCACGCATAGCATCAATCATTTCCTGCATTTTTTGGTTACTTTCCAAAATCTGTGTACCGACTGATTCTACCATTTGACTCGCTTGTTGTGCATTTTCTGCTGACTGCGAAATGCGCTGCGAAATTTCACGCACATTCATTTCCAATCCTTCAACCGTGCTTGCCTGCTCTACGGAACCTTGACTAAGCGATTGTGCACCGACGGACATTTGGTCCGCACCATTAGAAACATAATCCGTACTCTCCATAATTTGAGACATTGTGCCGTTCAGCTTTTTCAAAATTTCATCCAACGATTCCTTAATGGAAACAAAATCACCCACATAATTCTGTGTCGTTTCCACAGTCAGATTTCCGTCCGAAATTGCTGCTAATGTAACGGAAATTTCACCGATATATCCTTTTAGGTGTTCCATCATATTTTGGAATATACGTGTCAGATAACCAATTTCATCATTAGTACGGATGTCGACTTTCAATGTCTGTTTTGACTTAAGTCCTAAATCGCCATGTTCCATCATCTGCGCCAAACCGGTAAGTTTTGCAAGTGGTTTGGAAACCGACCGACCGACAAATATCGACATAATGATAATACTGATAACAACTGCAATAACACCTACCACACATGCCATTTTTACCGTTCCGTTAATTTGCTCAGTAGCAGACTGCAGAGAGATACCTGCAAAAATTAAGCCGTTAATCTGACCGTTTTCATCCTTGGTAGGTACATACGAGCATATATGTTCAACACCGAGAATTTCCGCATTTCCAATATAGCTTTGTCCCTGTTTTAACACAATGTCAGCCAATTCATCTGAAAGTTTTGTACCGACAACCCGTTCCCCGTTTTGCTGAATGGTCGTGTAAGTTCTTACGTCACCGTCAAAAATCGTGAACTCACATCGCAGCATGCCTTTTAATTCATCCAGTGTTTCGTTCTTGTCCTCCGGTCCCACATAACCGTCTAACTCATAAGCTAAGATGTTGGTCGCGTTGACACAGCGGTCCCTCAACAGACTCATAGCAAGGTTATAAAACATGGAAATGCACAGAGCAACAACTAAAATCATGCTGGCTATCTGCAGGCAGGTCATCAAAGCATTTATTCTACGCCCTAAATGTTTTACTCTTTCGTTCTTCATCTTTATAAACATGCTCCCTTCTTGTTTTCATTCTATATATTATCATTAAGAATGAACCTTAATGACATTATTTTATAAAATATTTGAAGAAAAAGCAAGATGAAGTTTTTCATAAATTAAGTACAGAATAAAATCTTAAAAAAGCTTTTCAAACAGTGCAAATATTCATTGCAACTTAATTGGGTAGTCGGTATGCTTGTTATAATAAAGTTGTATACTGCTGCAGGGTTTATCATTTGCAAATGGCTCTTTTTCAATTTTGTAGCCAAAATCCCCAGTCATTGCCAAATCCCTCATCAATCTCGGCACTGTCATCATATAATTCGTTCCGCGATCTTTTTGTATAGTTCCATATCTCTGGATGTTTGTCATATTGTGACGTGGTAGCTTGGACTTCGTTCGCAAAAATATCTACAGCCATTTCATAACCCCATTTTTCAAAATAAAGATATCCGTCTGCTGAACTCCATGAGAGATAACAGCTTTCTAAGATACCGCTCTTCATCAGATCTACGGACAGATTTTTCAATAGTTGATCCAAGGTATTTCTCTCTTCTTTGCTTCTTGGATATTGTGTGAAATTTAATGTTTCCCCGTCGATTTCTGCCCCTGCTCCTTTTTCTGAGATCATCTGTATGATCGCATTCTTTATCGCTTGGTATCTGGAATCCTTTGACCAGTCACTTCTGACAAAATCTGCTGCAGGGTCGGATATCCTCGGCGTTTTCAGTGGTTCCCGGTGCGCTACCACCGTTCCATTTTCAAAAGTATAATATTCGTTTTCCGTTACCGGCGTTAAGCTATAATCAAAGCCTGACATAAGATATCCCATTCTAAGATAATTTTCATCTCCAGCTTCAATTAACACGGAATCTGTAGGGATAACTGTGTTTTGTATCTCTGCATAAGCCAGACGTCCCTCTGCCTTTCCATAATTAAGATAATGTTGATACAGGGCATTCTTATCTGTTCCCAATACCGCTGCTACGTCAGGATTAGATTGCGCATAGTATTCTGCGTCAAATATTGTCCCGTCCGGCATGGTTTCGGGGGCTGCAAATGCTGTTAAACTGCTGCTTAGTATTATTGTTGCTGCCATAGTTGTAAGTAATGTTTTTTTCATTTTTTTCTCCTTTTCGTAAAAATTGTTTTTTATTGTACCATCTTTCTGCATACTTTTCAAAGCTTTTGGAAAACGTTCTGCATATGCCATATAGGACAACTTATTTATTTGTATCCATTATCATAAATTCTGTTGGAACTTTGTTGACCCTTCCCCTTTTTTATGAAAAAAAACACTGGACAATCCTTCAAAAGTCCAGTGTTTTCAATGCTTTCAGCCAGTCGTTGCGACAAGATTCGAACTTGCGACCTCTGCGTCCCGAACGCAGCGCTCTACCAAACTGAGCCACGCAACGAAA
>CAMWNY010000178.1 GCA_947175775.1 uncultured Lachnospiraceae bacterium
CCTCAAACTTCGGGCGAAGAAGCTGTGCGTGTTTTTTCATATGGGCGTTTAAGCCGTCAATATTTTTGAAAAATCTTGCGTGACGCAGCTGGTTAATCTTATCATGTCCGATAATCTGCACATTCATAAACTTATGGATATACTCCATATTTTCCAGTGAAGTGGCAATCGCGGATACGCCGGAGCCGGGAAAGCTTACCTTTGAAGTCGATGCAAAGATATAGACCATGTTCGGATTGCCGGCTTTTTCGCATTCGTCCAAAATATTTAAAATCTCGTCCTGTATTTCATCATAAATATGATGGATGCAGTACGCATTATCCCAAAAAATGCGGAAATCCTCAGCCTTGGGCTTTAAGTTTGCAAACCGCCTTACGACCTCGTCCGAGTAGGAGATGCCTGTGGGATTGGAATACTTGGGTACGCACCAAATGCCCTTTACCGTATCGTCATTGTTGACGTATTCTTCCACCAAATCCATGTCCGGTCCGTCCTCGTCCATCGGAATGTTAATCATCTCGATGCCAAACGTTTCCGTAATCTTGAAATGTCTGTCATATCCCGGAACCGGGCATAAAAATTTAACCTTGTCCAGCTTACACCACGGCGTGGAACCATTCACACCCTTTACCATCGAACGTACGACCGTGTCATACATAATGTTCAGGCTGGAATTGCCGCATACGATAACATTGTCTTTTTTGACGCCGATCATGTCGGCAAGCAGCCTTCTGCATTCTCCGATGCCGTCCCAGTCCCCGTAATTTCTCGTATCGTTTCCCAAAAGCGTATTCATATCCGCCTGACTGTTGATGACATCCAGCATCGGCATAGACAGCGCTAACTGTGAAGCGCCCGGCTTTCCGCGCGCCATATTGAGAGAGAGGTTCATTTCCTTTGCTTTTTTAAATTCCGCTTCCAAACTTGTTTTGAGCGTTAACAGTTCGTCACGGCTCATGTCCTTATATGCTTTCATAATGCATCTTTCCTTTTTTGTATTTTATTTTCATGTGAATTCATATCAAAATCACACCTGCATCATATTTTATCATTTTCTTTTAGCTGATGCAATATGCAGGAACAATGATATATGTAATTGTATGTATAAATGTTACAATTCACACCCACGCCAGTTTTTATCGGCATACAAGCTATTGAGGTATGAATTATAACAGATTTTGCACACAAAATGCTAAAAAGCAAGCATTTTGGCGCATGATTCCCACTACTTTGGTGGACGTCTGAACAGTAACGTATAAATTACCAAAAATTGGTCATATTAATAAAAACCGTTTGACTTGCATAAGCAGAACGGACATCTTGAAAAAGGTCAGGGGGATTGGTATGAAACGTATTCCGAAACATATCGGTATTATTCCGGACGGCAACAGACGCTGGGCAAAGGGAAACGGACTGAAAAAAGAAGAAGGCTACGGCTACGGGCTGGATCCGGGGGTGCGGCTGCTTAGGGCGGCGCAAAGTTACGGCATACAGGAACTGACCTACTACGGCTTTACGGTGGATAACTGCAAACGCCCGAAAGAGCAGGTTGCCGCATTTTCGAAAGCATGTATTGAGGCTGTTCAAATGATTGAACAGGAAAACGCCCAGTTGTATGTTATCGGCAATACGGATTCGCACTGTTTTCCAAAGGAACTGCTTCCCTATGCAAACAAAAAGCGTGAGCCTGTTTGTGGGAAAGAAACAATCAGAGTGAACTTTTTGGTAAATTATGGTTGGGAATGGGATATGAAGAACGGCTGGGCGTCGCGTGAAATCCCAAGAGTCGATATGGTAATCCGCTGGGGAGGAATGTGCCGCTTATCCGGCTTTCTGCCCATTCAGACTGTTTATGCGGATTTTTACATTGTAAAAGAGCTGTGGCCCGATTTTCGGGAAACGCAATTTACGGACGCGCTGCAATGGTATCAGGAGCAGGATATTACATTAGGGGGATAAAATCCCCCTAATGTAATATTAACAGCCCTAATTTGAAAATCCTTCCAATGTAAAGCTGACCGCATTTGCTGGCACGTTGAATTCCCCTTTGTAGGTTCTTCCTACGGAAAGCGCACCCGCATATAATCTGACTTTTGAGAGGATATTTCCCGCCGCATCACGGAAATATCCGTAGCAGCCCCATTTCCTGAAATCTTCGTCCCGATAGGACGTGCACTTAAACTGAAGCTTTAAGGTGCTTTTGTAATCATGATAATCCGCATACGTAAAATCATACGGAACAAATTCGTAGCTCACCAGTTCACAGTAATTCTTTTTGTCCGTGCCAAGCTTTGCGGGAACGTTCATAATTACCGACGACGCGTTGATGGTCGTATAGGCAACCACGGCAGGATTGTCCATATGAACGACTGCGGCAACCGTTGAGCCGAGTCCGACATAATTTACCTGAAAGGCAGCGACGTTTCCGGTATATGCAACCGGTGTGACCGTGGCAACATTGGGGTCTGCAACGATGCAGGCAAGCCTTGACGCGTCAAATCCTTCGCCTAATGCTGCGGTAAACGTAGCGGCGCCGTTTTCTGATAAAGTAATCGCGTCTTCCGATAAAATCACGCCGTTTCCGACGCTTTCTTTTGCCGAAACCCTTGCGGCAGGCATGGCGCTTACTGCAGATACCATGAATGCGGCGCTTAGCGTCGCACAAATCAATCTTTTGAATCCGTTTTTCATAAATAATCTCCTTAATTGTTCTTATTGTTAAAAATGTATCAATATAAAATAAGCATTTACTGCATTATATTATAAAGAAACCTGATGAAATGACAAGTCAAATTATAAAAAGTTTATATTATTTCCATTTATTTCATAAAGATGTAAGGGTTTTGCAAAAAGTATAAAAGAAAAATTAACAAATGAAATTTGTACTTTCCTAATTGAAAAAAAAAGTATATGATAGCAGATGAAAACATTTTTATGAGAGAGGAGCAATTATGAAAAACAGACAGAAAAAACTGGCAATTCTCCTGTGTACTGCCATTTCGTCACTTTCCCTTTGGGGCTGCGGCGGCGAGCAGGTCGCGGAGGAGACTGCGGCAGATGTAGCGTCAGTTGAGGCGTCGAACCCTGAAATTGGAAGCCTGAAGCTCTCGAACAGTTTTATTGCGACAATCAGCCCCGACGAGTCGGTGTATGTAATACCAAAAACAACGGCGGAGGTGCTTTCGGTCAATGTCGAGGCGGGCGATGTCGTGCAGGAAGGCGACGTGCTTGCCGTGCTTGACGATACGATGGCGCAGCTTCAGCTTGACAATGCGCAGCTCCAGTTAGATAATGCACAGCACGCATACAATCTTTCCTACGGAGATGCGGCGACAACGATTAATGATATGCAGACGGACAGCAATCTAAACCAGGCATCTGACGGTGTGGAAAGCCTGCAGGAAAAGCTTGCCGATGCAATGGATAACCTGCAGTATTATAAGGATATGCTAAAGGATGAGGAGGCGGAACTTGACCATTTAAAGGAAGAGTACGACTTCACCAATGATGTCGATGAGATTAAGGACTACGCTGAGGACAATTACGATCAGACCAACCCGAAGGAAGCGGCAGAGTACGCAAAAGTTATGGCGCGTTATCAAAGCGCGGCGGCAAAGGTCGGAACGACAGAAGGAAAGATTTCGGCGTATAAACAGGCGATTGACCAGCTTGAGGAGACAATCGATACGCTGCAGAAAAATATTGACAGTACATATAATACTTACAGTCAGGCGGTTACGTCAAGCAATCTAAGCAACAACGAGCTGCGTGAGGAGCAGAAAAAAGTGTCGCAGAACGGCATTGCGGCGGCGCAGCTTGGCATTGAACAGGCGAAGGAAAGTCTTGACGCCTATACGATTACGGCGACGATTTCCGGCGTGATAGAGACGGTCAATGTGGACGAACATGATTTTGCGACCTCAAGCAATCCGGCATTTGTGATTTCGAACAAAAATACGATGACTGCCACATTCTATGTGAGCGAGGACGTCCGAAACACGTTTTCCACAGGACAGAGCGTGAGCGTGGAAAAGGACGGAACACAGTATGCGGGTGAAATTATTGAAATCGGCGCCGCAATTGACCAGGCGACAGGATTATTTAAAGTAAAGGCGAGTGTGGGCGGCGATACGTCGGCATTGCTTTCTGGCACGAAGGCAACCGTCACGACGGATACCTACCATGAAAACAACGCGGTGATTGTGCCTTATGAATCGGTCTATTACGACGGTACGGAGGCTTATGTATATACGGTTGTGGACGGCAAGGCAAAGAAGACCTATGTCACCACGGGACTTTACGATACAGAGCGCATTGTAATCAGCGAGGGGCTTTCGGGAACGGATATGCTGATTACGACATGGTCTGCGCAGCTGCGCGACGGTGTGGATGTGTCCATTATTACGGCGGCGAAAGAATAGGAGGCGACTGGTAAATGATAAATTCCCTGACAAAACTTGCGCTCAAAAGACCAGTGTCGGCACTTTTAATCGTTCTTGCGCTTGTCGTGTTCGGTATCAGCTCGGTACTTGGATTTAAACTCGAGCTGACGCCCGACATGGAAATGCCCATGCTCTTTGTCATGACCGTCTATCAGGGCGGCGACCCGGAAACGACGGAAGAGCTTGTGACAAAGGTGATTGAGGATACGGGAAAAACG
Source organism: uncultured Lachnospiraceae bacterium (assembly GCA_947175775.1). Taxonomy (GTDB): domain Bacteria; phylum Bacillota; class Clostridia; order Lachnospirales; family Lachnospiraceae; genus COE1. The sequence goes on from CAMWNY010000178.1 coordinate 4,661, forward strand.
CTTTCCGGTGTGGATTCGATTACGTCACAGTCATCGGCGAACTTTTCTATGGTAATGTTTACATACGATTACGGCGTGGATACGAGCGAAGCGTATTCGGATTTACGAAGCGCACTGGATACTGCGTCTTTGCAGCTTCCCGATGACGCGCAGGATCCGGTAATTGTGGAAATGAACATGAATTCGATGCCGGTGATAACGCTTTCCGTTACCTCGACGGCGGATGTGGATGCACTTGCCTTTGTGGAGGAGGAGATTGAACCGGAGCTTGACCGTATCGCGGACATTGCAGACGTTTCGGTTTCGGGCGGCGAGTCGCAGTATATCAGCATTACGCTGCACAAGGAAAAGCTGCAGCAGTACGGCATGACCATGTCGAATATTGCAACGTATATTTCAACGACGGACTTTACAATCCCTGTCGGAACAGTTGAACAGGGCAGGCAGGACATCAGCACCTCGGCCTCCTCAAAGCCGGAAACGCTGATGGATTTGCAGAATGTGCCGCTGATTACGAACAAAGGGCAGGTGATTCGCCTTTCCGATGTGGCGACCGTATCGATGGCGACGTCGCCAAACGACAGTATCAGCCGCTACAACGGCACGGAGAGTATCAGCGTCAGCATTTCCAAGGCGCAAAGCGCAGGTACGGTTGACGTATCGAATGCGGTCAAGGCGGTTGTGGAAAAGGCGGCGGCGAAAAATCCCGCCATTCAGATTGACATTTCTTATGACTCTGCGGACAGTATTATAGAGTCGTTAAGCTCGGTGGCAGAAACGCTGATTCTTGGTGTCCTGTTCTCCATGCTTGTACTTTTTATCTTTTTCGGGGACTTTAAGGCGAGCCTGATTGTCGGCAGTTCTATGCCGATTTCACTGCTTGCAACCCTGATTTTTATGAGTTTTGCAGGCTTTTCGCTCAACGTGGTGACAATGGGTTCCCTCGTTATCGCAATCGGTATGATGGTGGACTCTTCCATTGTCGTTTTGGAGAGCTGTTTCCGCTTAAAGGACAAAAAGCCTGATTTTAAAGAGGCGGCGCTTGAAGGTACGAAAGTGGTCGCAAATTCCGTTACGGCGTCGACGATTACGACGGTTGTCGTTTATCTGCCGCTGGCTATGATGAAAGGGCTTTCGGGTCAGATGTTTTCGCAGCTTGGCTATACGATTATCATCGCAATGCTTTCTTC
>CAMWNY010000179.1 GCA_947175775.1 uncultured Lachnospiraceae bacterium
ATCTATAAAGTCTCCTAAAGTTAATAAAATTTACATATATTATTTACTTTGTAGTTTACTACAAATACCTTGATTTTACAACATAATATAGAAAAAGTGATTTTTTTTTGATAAAATAAAATGAGTCAAATACTTCGCATCAAGCTGCGAAGTATTTGACCCTCTCGGCAGTCGTCAAATGTCTGCAAGCAGCCACTTGACCCGTTGCGCGCGGGAATAAACTAAGAGGTTACCCATATGCAAAAAACAGTAGATAAAAAACTATTCTCTGAAGCATGTTACGAAATGATTGGAAAACTTCAGGGTCAAAACGGTATCGGAACATTGCGGGAAAAAACAATACACAGCGTTCTAAAATACTATTATGCACCTGATTCCTCTTATCATGAAATTAAAATCGGACCATATGTGGCAGATATTTGCGTGGACGGTGAAATTTTTGAAGTACAGACAAGAAATTTTAATACAATGCGCAATAAACTGCAATATTTTCTTCAGGAACACGATGTTACAATTATTTATCCCGTGGCACACCATAAATGGATTTCATGGCTTGATATGGAGACCGGTGAGCTTTCTCCAAAGCGCAAATCACCCAAAACAGGCACACAGTATCAGATTATACCAGAGCTTTATAAAATAAAAATGTTTATACACAATCCAAGACTCCATTTTATTATATCCCTGATTGACGTGGAAGAAACACGTTATTTAAATGGATGGAGTTACAATAAAAAAAGGGGTTCATCGAGAATGGACGGAATTCCCGTTGATATTTATGATGAAGTGCGCATTGATACCATGTCAGACTATTTAAAATTTTTTCCTGATACACTGCCGGAACAATTTACATCTAAAGATTTTGGAAAAGCCGCAAAAATACCTCAGCAGCGCGCAGGAACACTTCTTAACGTATTGTTGGAAACAGGAGTGGTGGAGAAGATTGGAAAAGAAGGAAGAAGCTATTTATATCAAATAAAACCGCCAAATGCAAGATAACCTGCATTTGGCGTACTTTATATACAAAAAATATGTCATATTTTAGAACTTTTTAGTGATTTTTTACAGCCGCTGCAAGAATCTCTGCACATGTCTCAATTCCCAGCGTAGCAGAATTCAAACTGATTTGGAAAAATTCCTTCGCGCCCCACTTGCAGTCCGTATGATTTGTAAAGAAACCGGACCTGCGCTTGTCAACGCGTTTCATCTCCGCCTCAACCTTTTCCATCGGAATCTTTTCCTTCGTCCTTGCACGCTCAAGCCGAAACGCATCATCCGCATAGATAAACACCCTGAGGCAGTCCTCTTTCTCACTCAGAATATGACCTGCACAGCGTCCGACAAAAACACAACTCTCATTTTCGGCAACATCCAAGATTACCTGCTTTTCTGCTTGAAAGATTTGTTCCGAAAGAGGTATGTTCTTTTTCTTGCTCAACCCGCCAAGCGCTGTCTGTGACAGATTAAAAATCGGGTTTGTTGATGATGTTTCCTCCAAATCTGAAACATAAATTGCAGGCAGCTCCAAACGATTTGCAGTTTCAACCAAAATATCATGGTCATAAAGCTTATACCCAAGCTTTTTTGCAAGAATACTTGCAACCTCCTGTCCGCCGCTGCAAAACTGACGTTCAATAGCCACATAACGATACATAAACATTCCTCCTTTACTCTTTTAATCTCATTAAATATCTTTTTCAGGCAAATTGCTGTCTGTGTCGTTTTCATCCAGTTCTTCGCCAATTTCCTCAATATCATCAAACTCGTGTGTTCCGTCAGACGGCTTTTGTTTTACCTTTGCAACCTTTGCAACCGTCACACCGTCATCAAGGTTAATCATCTTAACACCCGACGTATTGCGCTTATAAATCGAAATATCCTCCACGGAAATCTGAATAATTACGCCCTCTGTCGTAATCATCATAACTTCACTGTCATCCTTAACCGCCTTAACACCGACAACATTTCCTGTTTTCTCCGCAATGCGGTAGCACTTAATGCCTTTACCGCCGCGTTTTTGCACAGTAAATTCATCAATATTCGTCCGCTTGCCATAACCCATCTCAGACACAATCAAAAGCCGCTCTCCCTGTGTATTCAGCTGCATACCGACAATCTCGTCACCATCGTCAAGGTTCATACCGATAACGCCCATAGCGCCTCTGCCCATAGAACGAACATCAGTTTCTTTAAAGCGGATACACATACCGTATTTCGTCACAAGGAAAATCTCGGAATTTTCATCGGTAATTTTTACCTCAATCAGCTCGTCGTCATCACGCAGAGAAATTGCCGCAAGACCTGACTTTCTCACATTTGAAAATTCCATAATCGGCGTCTTTTTGGCGATACCCTTCTTCGTAATCATAAACAGATGTTTTCCATCTTCATAATCACTAATCGGTATCATCGCCGTTATCTTTTCACCCGGATTGAGCTGCAAAATATTGACAATCGCCGTTCCGCGCGCCGTTCTTCCCGCCTCAGGTATCTCATAAGCCTTAATACGGTAAACACGTCCGAAATTCGTAAAGAACATCAGATAATGATGCGTCGTCGTCATCAGCAAATCCTCGATATAATCGTCCTCAATCGTGGACATTCCCTTAATTCCGCGGCCGCCTCTGTGCTGCGTCTTAAAATTATCCACCGTCATTCGCTTAATATATCCAAGACTCGTCATCGCAATAATCGTATTGCCGCGCGGAATTAAATCCTCCATGTTGATTTCCGCCTCGTCATACCCAAATGCAGAACGTCTGTCGTCACCATACTTATCGGAAATCACCATAATTTCCGTCCGAATAACGCCAAGAAGAAGCTTTTCATCTGCCAAAATTGCCTTGTACTCCTCAATCTTCTTCAAAAGCTCCATATGCTCCTGCTCAAGTTTCTCGCGCTCCAAGCCTGTCAACGCACGCAGACGCATATCCACTATCGCCTGTGCCTGCACATCCGTCAGACCAAAGCGTGCAACCAAACCTTCTTTTGCAGCCTGTGTATTTGCGCTGCCGCGGATGATTTTAATAACTTCGTCAATATTGTCAAGCGCAATCAGCAAACCCTGTAAAATATGGTCGCGCTCTTCCGCCTTATTCAAGTCATACTGCGTCCTGCGGGTAACAACCTCTTCCTGATGCCGGATATAATGAATTAACACATCCTTCAAATTCATGACTTTTGGCTGATTATTTACAAGCGCAAGCATAATCACGCCAAAACTGTCCTGAAGTTGTGTATGTTTATATAACTGATTTAAAATCACATTCGCGTTCACGTCCTTGCGCAGTTCAATACAGATTCTCATACCCTCTCTGTTGGACTCGTCGCGCAAATCCGTAATACCGTCAATCCGTTTTTCTTTTACCAATTCGGCAATCTTTTCAATCAGTCTTGCCTTATTGACCATATACGGAAGCTCTGTCACAATAATACGGTTCTTTCCGTTCGGCAGCGTTTCAATATTTGTCACACTGCGCACCCTGATTTTACCACGTCCTGTACGGTAAGCCTCTTCCACGCCGCGCGTGCCAAGAATAATGCCGCCTGTCGGAAAATCAGGTCCTTTAATGATTGGTAAAATTTCGTCAATCTCCGTATCCCTGTCCTCATTAACACGGTTATCAATAATTTTTACAACCGCACCAATTACCTCCCGCAGATTATGCGGCGGAATATTTGTCGCCATACCGACTGCAATTCCCTGTGTACCGTTGACCAAAAGGTTTGGATAACGGCTCGGAAGCACGGTAGGCTCTTTCTCTGTTTCATCGAAGTTCGGCACAAAATCAACCGTATTTTTATTGATGTCCGCCAAAAGCTCCATCGAAATTTTGCTAAGCCTTGCCTCCGTATATCGCATTGCCGCAGCGCCGTCGCCGTCCACCGAACCGAAATTGCCGTGACCGTCAACAAGCGGATAGCGCGTAGACCACTCCTGCGCCATATTGACCAATGCGCCATAAATCGAACTGTCGCCATGCGGATGATACTTACCCATTGTATCACCGACAATACGCGCACTCTTTCTGTGCGGCTTGTCAGGACCGTTGTTCAGCTCTATCATGGAATAAAGCACACGCCGCTGTACCGGCTTTAATCCGTCACGGACATCCGGCAGGGCACGGGAAGCAATTACACTCATGGCATAATCAATATATGATTTTTCCATTGTTTTTTGTAAATCGACTTCCTCTATTTTGTCAAAGATTGTATCATCCATATTTGTAACCTTGCTCCTTTCAAAAATTGCGAGGAATCATATTAAATATCTAAATTCTGCACATACTTTGCATTCGCCTCGATAAATTCACGCCGCGGCTCAACCTTATCGCCCATAAGCGTTGTAAAGGTCAAATCCACTTCCGACTCCGTTTCCTCATTAATCGAAACCTTTAGCAAAATACGTTTCTCCGGGTCCATCGTCGTATCCCAAAGCTGCTCCGCATCCATCTCGCCTAATCCTTTGTAGCGCTGTATCTTATTGCTTTGGTCGCGCCCTACTTCATCCAAAATACTAGAAAGCTCCTCCGGAGAATACGCATACCAAACCTTTTTATTTTTATCCAGCTTAAACAAAGGCGGCTTCGCCAAATACACATGCCCCTGTTTAATCAGCTCCGGCATAAACCGATATAAAAATGTCAGCATCAGCGTAGCAATGTGCGCACCGTCCACGTCGGCATCCGTCATAATAATAATCTTATCATACCGCAGCTTTGAAATATCAAAATCCTCATGAATACCCGTACCAAACGCAGTAATCATCGCTTTAATTTCCGCATTCCCGTAAATCCTGTCAAGCCTTGCCTTCTCAACATTCAAAATTTTGCCGCGCAGCGGAAGAATTGCCTGTGTCGCACGGTTTCTTGCAGTCTTTGCGCTGCCTCCCGCAGAGTCTCCCTCTACGATAAAAATTTCACAATTTTTCGGATCCTTATCAGAACAGTCAGCAAGCTTTCCGGGAAGCGTCATGCCGTCCAATGCCGTCTTTCTCCTCGTCAAATCCCTCGCCTTTCTTGCCGCCTCTCTCGCCCTTTGCGCAAGAATGGATTTTTCACAAATCTGCTTTGCAATAGTGGGATTCTGCTCCAAATAATACGTAAGGTACTCACTGACAATACCGTCAACCGCACCGCGCGCCTCGCTGTTTCCGAGCTTTTGCTTCGTCTGTCCCTCAAACTGCGGATCTTCAATCTTGACTGAAACAATCGCCGTCAGTCCCTCTCGAATATCCTCACCGCTCAGATTTGCTTCGCTGTCCTTCAACAGCTTTGCATTTCTTGCATAATCATTAAACGTCTTTGTAATCGCATTCCGAAAACCAGCAAGATGCGTACCGCCCTCCGGCGTACTGATATTGTTGACAAAGCTGTACGTACTCTCCGTATAAGAGTCATTGTGCTGCATTGCCACTTCCACATACACATTGTCTTTTTTGCCTTCAAAATAAAGAACATCTTCATACAGCGGCGTTTTACTCCGATTTAAATACGTTACAAATTCCGTAATACCGCCCTCATAATGAAATGTCTTCTCAATCATGCCGTCCTCAGGACGCAGATCACGCAGAACAATCTTCAAATTCTTCGTCAAAAATGCCATTTCACGAAGACGCTGTTTTAATATATCATAATCGTAAACCGTTTCCTCGAAAATCTCAGGATCTGGTGAAAAGGTTACTTTTGTACCGGTATTTTCGGGCTCACATGTACCGATTTCCTTCAACGGATAACAGACATGCCCTCTCTCATAACGCTGCTTATAAATCTTTCCCTCCGACCGGAGTTCCACCTCAAGCCACGTAGAAAGCGCATTTACAACGGATGCGCCTACGCCATG
>CAMWNY010000180.1 GCA_947175775.1 uncultured Lachnospiraceae bacterium
TCAGTTGTCAATCTTCGGTTAGAATCACATTCATTGAGATTCCGAGAAGTTATCATTGTCTGCGCACGCAATCATTTGCGTCTACGATAATATCTGACGGCTCTGCAATGTCAAATGCCGTGTAAAATATTACCGTAGCCTGATAATACCGTAATTGGCATTTTATTATCCGAAATTAATTTTGACTTTTATCCGACCGAAAATGCCGTTCGTTTTTCTCCCTTGTCATTAACAACGGCATGTCAAGTGCATATAAAACTTCGTTGATTTGGAACAGTTTTGATGCATTTTGATTGTGTTCCTCATTCGATAGCAGCCATAAAATGACCGCGTCGCTTGGAATGGATTTTGACAAGACATATCCTGCGCTTCTTAGCAGTCTTTGTGTATCTTCAGGTGTCAGGTTCATGGATACCGCAATCGCAAGCGTTGTTTCCTTTGTCGGGTTTTTGCCGTTCTTGATGTACTGGAACATCCGCTCGCTGATATTGGCGTTTTGATAAAATAAGCGGGATTTTTTTTCGTATTTGTTTTTCAGAATAATTAGACATGTTTGGAATGATTCTTTTTGTTCAAGCGTAAGACCTACTTTATTTGCCAAATCCTCCGCTTCCTTGTCGTTTAACGAAAACAGGGATTGGACGTTTTTTATTACCCGTTGTTTAAAATTTTTTTGTCTGTGCACTGCAAGGGTGATTTTCCCACCATGAAATGTCCTGCTTTGTCGTGCCAAGCAAATGATACACATCATCCAACAGTCGGATTTTGTGCATTGATTTGTATTGTTTTGCAAAACTTCTTATGGCGGAGGCAAAGCTTTCCTCCAGTTTGATTTGGCGGCTTGAAAGCCAGTTTTGTGTTTTTGCGTAGTCCATGATTTTCCTTCGTCCTTTCTAAAAAAATAAAACCCAATAACGGCTTTTATCGCCATTATCAGGTTTTATAATATGAATAAGTTTATTCTACTTTTTCCGACTAAAATCGCCTTACTCTATTCTACTGCTTTTATGAGGGCAATACTAGGTGCGGTTGTTCCTGTTTTTTACTATTTGAAGGAACTATTGTTCCTGTCCTATATTTTTCCCTGTAAAACAAACCATTTCATTTTGTTTTCATCTTGTTTCTATCGCAATCCTTTTTCGCAATCCTTATAAAACACAAAAAGACTTTGCCGGGATTTTCTCTCATCCCGCAAAGTCTTTTGTGTTATATTACTTTTGTCATTTTCTATTTTGAACTACTGAAAATACTTTACTCCGGCCTCAAAAATCTTTAAATCCTGCTCTCCGTAAATGTTCATTGCCACCGCGTCGCCGCGCCGCTCAACATGCGCCATCTTGCCAAGACACCTTCCGTCCGGAGACGTAATTCCCTCAATTGCCGCATACGACCCGTTCACATTCCACTCTTCGTCCATCGAAATATTTCCGTCAAAATCGGCATACTGCGTCGCTACCTGTCCATTTGTGAAAAGCTTATCAATCCACTCCTTAGGCGCCACAAACCGTCCTTCACCGTGAGAAGCAGGCGTTACATACGTCTGACCAAGCTTAGCAAGCTGCAGCCAAGGTGACTTATTTGTAATCACCTTCGTATACACCATCTTTGAAATATGGCGGTTAATCGTATTGTATGTCAGTGTCGGCGAATCCTCTGTTTGTCCCACAATCTCGCCGTACGGCACAAGCCCAAGCTTAATCATCGCCTGAAAACCGTTACAGATTCCAAGCGCAAGCCCGTCACGCTCGTTGAGCAGTTTGTTTACCGCCTCTTTTATCTTTTCATTCTGAAATGCCGTCGCAAAGAATTTCGCGCTTCCGTCCGGCTCGTCGCCCGCCGAAAAGCCGCCCGGGAACATAATAATCTGCGCCTGCGCAATCGCTTCAGAAAACGCGTCAACCGACTCCCGAATATCCGCCGCCGAAAGATTGCGGAATACCTTTGTCACCACATTCGCCCCCGCGCGCTCAAACGCAATCGTCGAGTCATACTCGCAGTTTGTTCCGGGGAACACCGGAATAAACACGGTAGGTTTCGCCACCTTATGTTTGCAAACATAGACATCCTTTGTATCATAAAGCTTTGACGCCACAGGCTCTGCGCCCTTTACCGCCTTTGTGGGGAATACCTTCTCAAGCTTAGAAGTCCACGCCTTTAGTGCCTCATCCATAGGCACCGTTACATCCCCGTATACAAATCCGGCATTTTCATCCAGCACCGTACCGACTGTCCGGTACGCTACGCCACATGCTGCGAGCGCATCAGACTGCTCTGCGGAAACCTCCGCGAGAATGCTTCCGATTCCGTTTGCAAACAGCTCTTTTGCGTCAAGTGCACTGTCAAACGCCACGCCAAGTTTATTGCCAAACGCCATTTTTGCAGCCGACGCCACAATCCCCTTTGCATCAAGCGCATATGCTGCCACAATCACCTTATCCGCAATCAGTTTTGCCACACCGTCAAAAAGCTTCATTACGTTGTCGTATTCCGGCAAATCATATGCATTCTTCGGCAAATCAAACACGACAAGCGTATCACCCGCACGTTTCAGCTCCGGCGTGATAATATCCTGCTTTTTCGCCACGTCCACCGCAAACGACACAAGCGTCGGCGGTACGTCAATCTCGTTGAACGTTCCCGACATTGAATCCTTGCCGCCAATCGAAGGAAGTCCGTATCCGATTTGCGCGTCATACGCGCCAAGAAGCGCCGCAAACGGCTGACTCCACCGCGAAGGCTCCTGCGTCATACGCCTGAAATACTCTTGGAACGTAAACCGGATCTTTTTATAATCTCCGCCTGCTGCCACAATGCGCGCCATAGACTCCGTAACGGCATACACCGCACCGTGATACGGACTCCAGCTTGACAGATACGGATCAAATCCGTACGACATCATCGTCACGGCATCCGTCTTGCCCTTTAAGACAGGAAGCTTTGCCACCATTGTCTGTGTCTCCGTCAGCTGATATTTTCCGCCGTACGGCATAAACACGCTGCCTGCCCCAATCGACGCGTCAAACATCTCGACAAGTCCCTTTTGTGAGCATACGTTTAAGTCATTTAATGTTGAAATTACCGCGTCCTTTATATTTCCCTTTTCAACCGAATCCGCAACTGCCGCTACTGCATATTTCTGAAAATAATTATCTTCTTTTACAGGCGTCTCAACATACACGCCCGTTTCCTGATGTGCGCCGTTGGTATCAAGAAAGGCTCTCGCAATATCCACTACCTTCTGACCGCGCCACATCAGCACAAGCCGCGGCTCTTTTGTGACCGTTGCAACCTTGACGGCCTCCAAATTCTCCTCCGCCGCATATGCAAGAAATGCGTCTGCGTCCTTCGGGTCCACAACGACTGCCATACGCTCCTGAGATTCGGAAATCGCAAGCTCCGTTCCGTCCAGTCCCGCATACTTTTTCGGCACCTTATCCATATCGACAATCAGACCGTCCGCAAGCTCGCCGATTGCCACGGAAACACCGCCCGCACCGAAATCGTTGCACTTCTTAATCAGCTTGCTGACCTCCGGACGCCGGAACAGTCTTTGCAGCTTGCGCTCCGTCGGAGCATTTCCTTTCTGAACCTCCGCACCGCACGTCGCAAGCGACGCCGTCGTGTGCACCTTAGACGACCCCGTCGCGCCGCCGCAGCCGTCACGTCCCGTACGACCGCCGAGCAAAATGATAATATCGTCCGGATCAGACGTCTCCCTGATGACGCTCGCCCTCGGCGCCGCCGCCATCACCGCTCCGATTTCCATACGCTTTGCCACATAATTGGGATGATACACCTCTTTGACATATCCCGTCGCAAGTCCAATCTGATTTCCGTAAGAAGAATAGCCGCTCGCCGCTCCGCGCACAAGTTTTTTCTGCGAAAGCTTGCCCCGCATGGTTTTCTCCACAGGCACTGTCGGATCCGCCGCACCGGTTACACGCATCGCCTGATAAACATACGTTCTCCCCGACAGTGGATCACGGATTGCACCGCCAAGACACGTCGCCGCACCGCCGAACGGCTCAATTTCCGTCGGGTGATTATGCGTCTCGTTCTTAAAGTTGACAAGCCATTCCTCCGTGACAACGCCCTTTCCGTCCTCCTTGTCAATCTCCACCGGAACGACAATCGAGCAGGCATTAATCTCATCCGACTTCTCCATGTCTTCAAGCTTTCCGTCCTTTTTGAGCTTTCGCATCGCCATCAGCGCCAAATCCATCAGGCAGACATACTTGTCCTCTCTGCCTGCAAAAATCTCCTCACGCGCCGCCAAATACTGCTGATAAGTGGTCTTAACAGGCTCCGTATAATAGCCTTCCTCAAATGCAACATCCTTTAATTCCGTAGAAAACGTCGTGTGACGGCAGTGATCGGACCAATACGTATCAAGCACCCTGATTTCCGTAACCGTCGGATCCCTGTGTTCATCCTTCCTAAAATAATTCTGAATGTGGAGAAAATCTTTAAAAGTCATCGCAAGCCCTAACGAATCATAAAGCTCCTCCAATTGGTCCTCCGCCATATCCGCGAAGCCCGCAAAACTTGCCACATCCGCAGGCTCCTCAAATATTGTCACCAGCGTCTGCGGTTTTACCATATCCGTTTCCCTGGAATCCACGGGATTAATACAGTAATTTTTTATCTTGTCAAACTCACTGTCGGAAATGGTTCCGGTTAAAACATACGTCACCGCCGTCTTAATTATCGGCTGCTCGTCTTCCTTTAAAAACTGCACGCACTGCACCGCAGAGTCTGCCCTTTGGTCAAACTGCCCCGGCAGATACTCCACGGAAAAACAGCGCGCGTTCTTTGGCATTTCAATGTTTTCCATGTACAAGTCATCAACGGGCGGCTCCGAAAACACGCTTTTGCATGCCTTCTCAAAAACAGCATCCGAAATGTTTTCCACATCGTAACGGATAAAAATCCTTGCCTGTTCCAAACCGTTAATGCCTAAATAACTTCTTAACTCTTCCTCAAGCTCTCTTGCCTTAACGGCAAAAGCCTCTTTTTTCTCAACATAGATACGCCTAACATTTCCCATTAAATGAGTCCTCCGTGTCTTTTTCAATTATTCTGTGCTTTTCGCACTGGGTACTTATTCATTATAGCGTATCCGACATATTTTTCAACCGTGTTTGCAAAGGTTTTTATGCCTGTTTTGTTTTTTTCGCCGAAGCATTTTCATAAGATGCCTTCAGGATCGGACTAAGCGGCTTATACAGCACAAATGTAAGCACCGACACGCCCGCACCCTTTAACAGGTTGAGCGGCGCCACACAGAACGCAACAAACGTAAAGACATTCGTGACATTCGCGTTAATCTCCGTTCCCATACCGATAATCGCCTCAAGCGGCATTCCAAACATTACCGCAAACGTCGGCAGAAGATAAACGGCATTAAACAGCGTTCCAAACACAGTCATCGTCATTGTACCGACCGCGCCCGCAAGCATCGCCGTCGTCTTTTTCTTTTTCATATGATAAATAATCGTTGCCGGCAAAATCATCGCACAGCCGACGCAGAAGTTTGCAAGCTCTCCCACAAACGCTGTCGAGGTCGGCTTAAAGAACAGCTTAATCACTATCTTTAAAAACTCCGTGAGCACACCTGCCACCGGACCAAACGCAAAACCGCACAAAAGCACGGGAAGCTCGCTCGCGTCAATTCCGTAAAACGGCGGTGCAAAGGGTACGGGAAGTTCAATCGTCATCAAAACGCCCGCAATTGCGGAAAACATGCCAATCATTGCGGTTTTTCGCGTCGTGAGAATTTTTTCGCTGGAATTATTCTTCTTTGCAATCAACTTTTCCGCAA
>CAMWNY010000181.1 GCA_947175775.1 uncultured Lachnospiraceae bacterium
TTGCACAATTAACAATGGGAAGCACTCCCTTTACCGGCTTCATTTCACCATTCAGCCCAAGCGCCCCAATAACCCGCGTATCACTGACATTCTCTTTCGGAATGACGCCAAGCCCTACAAGAATCCCGACTGCAATCGGCAAGTCATACGAAGCGCCCTCTTTGCGCAGATCGGCAGGAGATATGCTGACCGTTAAATGAATTGCCGGAATTTCCACTTTTGCATTTTTCAATGCCACTTTCACACGTTCTCGCGCCTCACGCACTTCGTTCCCCAGTTGTCCAACCATTTCAAATGCCGGCATCCCCTTCGAGACGTCCACCTCCACAAGGCATAGCGTGCTCTCAATGCCTGTCACTGCTCCTGTTATTACACTGCTGTACATAAAAATGTTATCCTCCGTTTGCTGTGTTTCCTTTCATCAATTCACATGATAAAGTCACAGCAGGGAGAATAACATACTATTTTTCTTTTGGCAATCATTCCGACAAAAAACGCATCTGAAATGTCAAAATTAATACAGTTTTGCATCTTCCAGTCCGGCTTTCAGTTTGCCTAATGCCTTTTTTTCAATTCTTGACACATAGCTTCTTGAGATGCCAAGCATCCTGCCAATATCCCTTTGCGTCAGTTCCTCACCGCCAAGCGCATTGTCAAGCACACCGTAACGCAGCTTAATGATGCACCGCTCGCGTTCGTCAAGCCGCTCGTTAATCAGTGTATAAAGGCATTGCAGCTTCGCCGCCATATCCATGTCTTCTATAATATCGGTCTGCTCCTGTTCGCAGACATCGATGAGGTTTATCTCGTTTCCCTCCTTGTCGGTACCTATAGGCTCATAGAGCGATATTTCCCGCGTAATTTTCTTTCTGGCACGAAACATCATTAAAAGTTCGTTGTCGATACATTTTGCGGCGTATGTCGCAAGGCGGCTGCCCTTCTCGGGCTTAAACGTGTTTACTGCCTTAATCAGCCCGATTGTACCTATGGAAATCAGGTCCTCTATATCCTCACCGCAGCCCATATACTTCTTTGCCACATGTGCCACAAGGCGAAGATTTCGCTCTATCAAAATCTGTCGGGCATCATGGGAGGCTGCTTTGTCGTCACCGTGCATTACGCTTAGATACAGGGTTTCCTCCTCTGCGGATAGCGGTTGCTCAAAGGTCTTCAAAAGAGCGCCTCCGTGACTTATTTATCTTATTCTATGTCACGGGGCGCCCCTAAGTGCCTTTCCAAATTAAATTTTCATAAAATCAGCCAGTACCGTATTGCTCACGTCTATCCCCTGCTCGGTCAGAAACCAAAAACCGTCCTGTTTTGCAAGGCACCCTGCCGCTTGCCATTTATCCAGCGTTTCTTTGTAAACACTGCACAGACTTACACCGAAGGTCCGTTCAAACTCCGATGACGAAATTCCCTCCATTCTGCGCAGTCCCAAAATCATAAACTCTTCCATAAGCTCTAGTTCCGACAAATATTGTGCTTCATACCGGAATGCTTCGGGCGTTTTGCAAAACGTCATGTATTCCGAAAGGCTGTCCGTGTTCTTATAACGGTAGTTTTGGACCGTTGACGATGCACCAAGCCCGAAACCGACATAATTGCCGATATGGTCACAGCCCCTCTGCCAGTAAATCTGATTGTGACGGCTTTCAAAACCTTTTTTTGCGTAGTTGGATATTTCATAGCGTGTATAACCATGCGCTGCCAAAAGCTGCTTTGTTTCATGATACATCAGCCGATCCGTTTCCTCATCGGGAAGGGACGGGTATTGACTAAAATGGTCAAACAGCGGTGTTCTCTCTTCTACAATCAGACTGTACGCCGAAATGTGCTCCGGTTCCAGTTCCAATACGCTGTGCAATGTTTTTTGCCACGTTTCAAGGCTCTGACCGGGAAGCGCCGACATCAGGTCAACATTGATATTCTGAAAACCTGCCTGTCTTGCCCATGCATAAACATCGAGAAAATCCGCATAGGTATGAATACGCCCCAGCAGCTTTAACTCGTTGTCATCCGCCGATTGGAGGCCAATGCTGAGGCGGTTGAAACCTGCCTCTTTCAAAAATATCATTTTTTCCAACGTGGCTGTTTTTGGGTTCAGTTCCAAGGAAATCTCCGCATTATCAGCCACATGAAAATGCATTTGTACCGTCATAAGGCAGTCCTTTATCAGCTCCTTTTCCATGCACGAAGGCGTGCCTCCGCCAAAAAAAACGGTCTGCACCTCATATGCACGGTAAGCTTGTGCCATAGCCTTAATTTCCTCATTCAATGCCGCCATATATGCACGCTTTGCCGCATCATCCGCAGGAAACGATAAAAAATCACAGTACACACACTTTTTTATGCAAAACGGGATATGAATATAAATACCGAGCTGTTTCACATCAGTCCTCCATGTCTGCCAATGCCTGCGAATTCCTGACAACGAAAAGCGTAAGCTTTTTGGTGTATGCGCAGGATCCAAATCTGCCGTTTAAAATTTTCAATTTCACACTATTTGCCGCTGTCGAGCTTTAGCACAGACATAAACGCTTTTTGCGGAATTTCCACGTTTCCGACCTGCCGCATGCGCTTCTTGCCTTCCTTTTGTTTCTCAAGCAGTTTTTTCTTTCGCGTAATATCACCGCCGTAGCACTTGGCAAGCACGTCCTTACGCATTGCCTTTACGGTTTCGCGCGCGATAACCTTTCCGCCGACCGCTGCCTGAATGGGAATTTCAAACAGATGGCGCGGGATTTCGTCCTTGAGCTTCTCGCACATCTTTCTGCCGCGCTCGTACGCCGAATCCTTGTGCACAATAAAAGAAAGCGCATCAACCTCTTCCTTATTAATCAAAATGTCGAGCTTCACAAGCGGCGCCTGTTCATAACCCTTAATATCATAATCAAACGATGCATATCCGCGTGAACGCGATTTGAGCGCGTCAAAAAAGTCGTAAATAATCTCGTTTAACGGCAGTTCATACTTTAAGAGCGCCCTTGTTTCCTCCACATAATCCATGCCGAGATAGCGTCCGCGTCGCTCCTGGCAAAGCTCCATAATTGAACCGATAAATTCCGTCGTCACCATAATTTCCGCACTGACAATCGGCTCCTCCATGTAGTCAATTTCCGATGGGTCGGGAAGATTAGAAGGATTGGTCAGCTCAATCAGCTCGCCATTTGTCTTATATACCTTATAAATAACACCCGGCGCCGTGGTGACAAGGTCCAAATTATATTCCCGCTCAAGCCGCTCCTGAATGATTTCAAGATGCAGCAGTCCCAAAAATCCGCATCGGAACCCAAAGCCTAACGCAATGGAAGTTTCCGGTTCATAAAAGAGCGACGCATCGTTGAGCTGAAGCTTCTCCAGCGCGTCCCTCAAATCCGGATACTTTGCACTGTCGGCAGGATATACGCCGCAGTAAACCATAGAGAGGACCTTTTTATAACCCGGAAGCGGCTTGTCACACGGGCACTGCGCATCAGTAACCGTATCACCGACCGCCGTATCCTTCACATTCTTAATGGACGCAGTAATATATCCCACCATGCCCGCAGACAACTCCTCACATGGAATAAACTGCCCTGCGCCAAAATAGCCGACTTCCACCACATCTGCGGTAGCGCCTGTCGCCATCATTTTAATTTTAGTCCCCCTCGCAACATGTCCCTCCTTAATGCGGCAGAATACGATAACACCCTTATAAGAATCATAAATTGAGTCAAAAACAAGCGCCTGAAGCGGGTTTTCCCGGCTTCCGCCCGGCGCCGGGATTTTGTGTACAATTGCCTCAAGCACGTCCTCAATCCCCACGCCGTTCTTTGCCGAGATCAGAGGTGCGTCCTGCGCCTCAATTCCAATAACATCTTCAATCTCATTTTTCACCCAATCGGGACGCGCACTTGGAAGATCAATTTTATTAATCACGGGAAACACGTCCAAATCATGGTCAAGCGCCAAATATACGTTTGCAAGTGTCTGCGCTTCAATTCCCTGTGCCGCATCAACAACCAAAATAGCGCCGTCGCACGCCGCAAGCGCACGGCTGACCTCATAATTAAAGTCCACATGTCCCGGCGTGTCAATCAGATTGAAAATATACTCATTCCCGTCCTGCGCCTGATACACGGTACGCACGGTCTGCGCTTTAATCGTAATTCCCCGCTCACGCTCCAAATCCATGTTGTCAAGCACCTGCTCCTGCATCTCGCGGCTTGTCAGAAGTCCTGTCTTTTCAATGATACGGTCCGCAAGCGTCGATTTGCCATGATCAATATGTGCTACAATGCAAAAATTTCTGATTCTGCTCTGATCTATATTTGACATACGTTTCCTCCCTGTTTATTTTATCTAAATTGGATTTCCATCACAAAAATGCCGCACTTTGACATTTTTCAGCGTGAAACTTAGAACTTCTTCACAAAGCAGCTTTTGCCGCGAGCGATTAGAAGTTCTTTTCATGCTACTTTAACATATATTTTTCGCACAATCAACAAAAATACAGCAAGCACGGCAAACCAGGCAGCCAAAGGAACGTCGTTGATATCAAAGCAGCGCACATTAATCCACATCTGATTAATTGCCTTGCTGGTTTCCTCATTGAAATAGCGCATAACGACTGTTCTTTTTAATGTTTCCTCCGGCGGATACTGTGCATAAAGCTGCCGGTCAATCTGCTGTGACGATGCCGTTATCACATACCGTTCGTCCGCGCTGTCACCGCTGAAAAAATACCCCAGCGGATATGCGATTGTATCCGGTTCCGAATCTTCCGCGCCATAGCACCAGTTAATATATTCAAAAACGGTATTGTCACCTTGCGCACCTGCAATGGAGGACGTGTAACCGACATAGTACATATTACGTACGGCGCTTTCCGGTCTTGACACATAATTTACAAATGCCTCCGCTGCGTGCTTTTGCTTTTCGCTGTCCGCACTGCCATAAATCCCGTCTTTTAACATGACCCAGCCGTCAAACCAAAGATTTGCGCCTTCTTCGGGCACGGAAAAACACAGCTCGAAATCGTCCTCGTCCGCCTGGTCCATTGCATAAACCGCATCTCCCGACCATTGGTAATCCGCCACGATTTTTCCGCTCACCATATCCGCCTTGCCGCTGTCCGTCTCGAGGGAATAAATATTGTCCATAAGCCCCTCCAAAAGCGCCTGCGCTTCGTCAATCGTCTCCTGACTGGTATCGTTCATCTCGTCCTCAAGACGCTTTGTATAATCCGGTGCACTGCGAAATGCCTCGTCGGTCAACAAATCCGCCTTTAGAATACCAAGTGCTGCAAAATAAGAATCACGCACGTTATCTTTCAATGCAACCTGCCGTTTCAGACGTGTATCAGCGAATATTTTCCAGCTGGACGCATCTTCCTGCGTAACCGCCTCAGGATTATAAAGAACGCCTGTTATACCCCACATGTATCCCGCCGCATATTTGCTCCACTGCTCCCCGTTAATCTCATTAGTGTCCATCACGTTACAGATATAAGGAGATACATTATTGATATAATAATTACATTCGTTATTTTTATCATAAAACGTGTCGGAATACGGCTCAAGCCTGCCCTCCGCCATCAGCTTCATGATCATATATTCCGACGGGCAGACAAGATCATACGTGTCGCCTAAATTTAACTGATTATACAAATCCTCGTTTGTTCCAAAACACGAATATTCCACCCGCACCCGCCTGCCGTACGTCTCAAAATACCAGTCCTCAAAGTCTTCATAACTCTCTCTAATACACATCTCACGCTGCCGACGATACTCCTTGTTTAGATCTCGGTGGT
>CAMWNY010000182.1 GCA_947175775.1 uncultured Lachnospiraceae bacterium
GAGAGGGTGAGCATGTCGTTTAGCAGGCGCGAGCTGCGCAGCGCTTCGTTCTTTATGGCGGCAATATCGTGTTTCAAATTTATGACATTTGTGTCAGTTTTTTCCAGCGTCAGCTTGTCCTGTGCATCTTCTGCGCAGGAGAGGACGACTGCAATCGGTGTGCGCAGTTCGTGGGAGGCTGCTGCCACAAAACGGTTTTGACGCAGGCGGTTTTCTTCAATAGGGGCAAGGAGTCGTTTTGTGTATATCCACATAAAAATCCAAATGGCGGTAAGCGCAAGAAAAACAACGCCAATAAAGACAATGCGCTGTCTGATAAGCTGTCCGCGCGTGTCGGAGAGCGGAAATGCAATCAGCATTTCAAGCGGTATTTTGTTTTGCATGACCGTGATGACATAGCAGTAGCAGTCAGAGCCGACAAACGACTGATAGTGGCATTTGTACGAAACGGCAACGGAAACGGACGGTTCGCTGTTTCGGTAATGTGTCCACAGGCTGTCAATCAGTTTGTCACGCCGGTCGTTCTTTTGCTTTTTGTCAAACAGGAAAGGCGTGCCATTATCAAGTACCGAAATGTAACAGCTGCGGGATGCCTCAAGCTGTGAAAGCCACGCATGCGTAATTACGCCCTGATTGTCCAGCTGCACGGCGATGTTGTAGACGTCGGACTGGTAAGAGCTGCGTCGGTTTTCGAGCAGGTTTTGTTCCGAGATATAGAGATAGCCGCAGGTCATAATCATTAAAATAAGCGTCGTAATGCCTCCGCTTAACAGTGTCAGGCGGATACGGACTTTTTTAAACATAGGTTCCTCCATAATAGTGACTGAACGGTTACGTTGTTTCGTAACAATTCAGACAATAGCCGACACCGCGTATGGTCTTGATTTCAAGTCGGCTGCCGACGGTTTTTAGTCTGCGTCTTAGGAAATAGATATAGTTGTCAAGATTGCCTTCCTCGACGTCGCTGTCCGGTCCCCATATTTTTAAAAGCAGTGTGTTTCGGGGAAATGTCTGTGTGGGATTTTTGAGAAACACTTCAAGCAGTGCGCCCTCGCGGTTAGAGAGCGTGCAGGCGCCGCTTTTTCCGGTAAGCGTGTTGTCTGACGCATTGTAACGGATGTCCGCAAGGTGCAGCTCGCTGTTCATGTTTAAAATGGGAGAGCGGCGTGTGACGCACTGGATTCTTGCAAGCAGTTCTTCAAATGCAAACGGCTTTACAAGGTAATCGTCCGCGCCGAGATTTAAGCCTGTTACTTTGTCGTTTAGCGTGCCGAGTGCGGTGATTAAGATGACGGGCGTACCAATTCCGTTTTCACGCAGTTTTTTTAATACGGCAGTTCCGTCCATAAAGGGGAGCATACGGTCGAGCAAAATGACATCGTGAATATTTTGTTCACAAAAGTAGAGCGCTTCCTCTCCGTCAAAGCAGCAGTCAACCGCAAATCCCTTTGCCGTAAGCTGCTGTGCGATGGAATGATTTAAATTTTTGTCGTCCTCTGCAAGTAAAATACGCATGGCTGCGTTGTTCCTCCTTTGTTTCCAAGTTGTTTTATTTCTATTATAATGTGAATTTTGTAAATTTAAAAACAGTATAGCACAAAGTTTCTCTAAAGTATCTCTAAACTAGAAAAATGAGTGCAAAACCTGTAACTGAGGTTTGTACGGCAGAGAAAAATTATACTAAATTTTATATACAGTCCCATGATTAGAGATTTTTTAGAGAAACTTTTGCTAAGATGCCATTATGCACATATTCCCGCAGGCAACGAACCAGGTGCTGCGGGGGTATTTGACTTGCAGACATTGAAAGGAGTATCAATATGAAACATCGGATTGTGAAAAAAATAACAGCACTGACAACAACGCTTGCCCTGTGTATAGGGTTTGCGGGGTGTCAGATGGGGAGCGCCATAGACTCTGATATGCAGACAGGCGCACCGGCAGGAACGGTACAGGAGCAGCAGACGGGTGCGTCTGCGGAAAATGAAAGCGGCGACGCGATGAGCATGGGTCGCTATGTGGAAAAGCAGGCGGATCTTAGCATGGAGGGGCATTCCTGCATGGTGCGGGATGGCAAAAGCATCAACATGTTTGCGTATGGCCCCATGTTTTATTCGTCGGAGGATAACGGTGATACATGGAGCAGTACCGAATTGGAGTGGTATACAAAATTTCAGGAAGATAATTATGTCATGCAGGCTGCGCTCGCAAACGACGGGACGTATGCTGTCCAGTATTCACCGCTTTCCAAACGCGAAGATACTTTAAAAGAGGGTATGGCAGGCGATATGGAGGCGGATACGGAGAGTGACGGGGACGGCGGCTATACTTTGGAGCCGCATCTGATGATTATCAGTCCGGACGGTACGCAAAGGGAAGTTCCTGTGCAGTTTTCGAAGGAGGATATGTATGCGAGACAACTGCACTATACGCAGGACGGGCGGTTGTTTATGGTTACTTATGGTAAGGGCGTGTACGAGGTGGACGTGGAAACGGGGGCGCTGAACAGGCTTTGCACGATTGAGAGCAATGCGCTTACGATGGATACGCAGGGCAAGCTTTTAATGGTTGTGACCTACGACGGTGTGCTGGTTTATGATATGGAGAGCGAACGCTTTATCGAGGACGACGTTCTGATTGATTTTGTGAAGGAAACATACAACGAGCCGTCGGATTACGGCAACTGTTACAATATGTACGCTTTTTTCGGTGAGGAGAATACGGTTTATATTGCGGGAAGCAAGGGACTGCACCGTCATGTGATTGGCGGCTCCGCAGTGGAGCTGGTGATAGACCCAAGCCTTTCATCGTTCGGAAATCCTTCGCGTGACATTGTGAATGCGATTGCGCTTGAGAACGAGGAGTTTTTGGCGCAGTTTAGCGACGGTGCGGTGATTAAGTTTTATTATGATGCGGCGGTGCCGACCGTTCCAAACGACAAGCTTGCCGTTTACAGTCTGAATGACAATGATACGGTCAGACAGACGATTGCGGCATATCAGACAGCCAATCCGGGCGTGTTTGTGGAGTATGAGGCGGCGCTTGACGCAGAGGGTGTGACAAGAGAGGACGCGCTGAAAAATCTGAGTACAAGGCTGCTAAACGGCGAGGGTCCTGATGTGCTTATCCTTGACGAGATGCCGATTGATACGTATGTGGAAAAGGGCATTTTGCTGGATATGAGCGATATTATCACGGAGGTGAATGACAGCGATGGACTATATGAAAATCTGATTGAGCCGTTTGCAACGGACGGTAATATTTACGTGACACCAGTAGAGTTCCAGCTTCCGCTTGTGATGGGTGACAGCCGGTATGTGACGCAGTCGAAGACGTATGAGGGTTATGCGCAGACCGTTGAGGCGCTGCGCGGCGAAAATCCGGAGGGAATGATTATTGCGGATTGCAATGAACAGGGCATTGCAATGCGGTTTATTCCGGTCTGTGCGCCTGCTTGGAAAAATGAGGACGGCAGTATCAATGAAAGTAATATCAGGGAATTTTTGGAGCAGACAAAGACGATTTGCGACGCGCAGATGAACGGTTTGACGCAAAAGCAGGTCAGTGATTACAGTGAGAGGAGCGTTTTTAAAAGCGGAAATGATGACGGTGTATACGGTGATATTGATTGGGCGTTTTATTTTAAAGTAATTGACTGCGGTTCCTTTATACAAAACGGTAATAAAATGACGAGCGGAAATGCGTATTCCGTGGACACACTTGCGGAGGTGCTTTCCATACCAAAGAACGAGGGCTTTGAACATTTATCTGTTGGTCTGTTTGACGGGCAGAGCGAGGGTGTTTATATGCCGGAAACGCTGACAGGCATTAATGCGCAGAGTAAAAATGTTGAGGCGGCAAAATCGTTTGTGAAGTTAATGCTTTCGGAGGAGCTTCAGACAAATACATTTCGCGGACTGCCTGTGAACAAGACAGCGTTAGACATAGTGCTTGCAAAGCATGACGATACGCAGGAGGAAGGCTATTATATGATGTACGGCGGTTCTGACCAGGAAGGCAACACTTGGTTTTGGAATGCGATGTGGTTTGACGAGGAGCAAAAGCAGCAAATCCGCGACTGGGCGGCACAGGCGAAGACGCCGCATATTGCAGATGTCACGCTTGAGGATGCAGTACAGAGCGTGTGTATAGAATACTTAAAGGGCAGGCTTAGCCTTGACGATGCGGTTTCACAGGTTCGCAGCAAAACGGCAATCTATATGTCGGAATAAAGCACGAAAAGAACTTCTAAAGACTTTGCGCCATAGGACGCAAAGCCAAGAAGTTCTAAGTTTCGCGCGGGAAGAATGCACTAAATAGTGCATTCTTCTAAAATGATTTACGTTGTTGTATGTAAATGGTGATTACAATGTATAAAAAATGGTTTTTCGTTTTTATCGGACCGAGTGTGGTTGGCGTGGCGGTATTTGTCCTGCTGCCGTTTGCGGATGTGGTAAAGCGTTCATTTATGACGGTTATGTCACAGGAGTTTACAGGGCTCGACAATTACAGGCGCGTTTTTGACAATCAGGCGTTTGCGCTTGCGGTGAGAAACACGGTCCGGTTTACGGCGACGGCAATCCCGCTGCTTGTCCTTGTGGGGCTTATCATTGCACTGGTGCTGAGCAAAATAAATGACACGCGTGTCATAAAAAGCCTGTACCTGTTTCCGATGGCTATGCCCACGGCAACGGTGGTGATTGTGTGGCGCATGTTTTTCTACAGGCAGGATTTTGACAGCCTTGTTGCGGGCTACATATGGAAAAATTTAGGCTATACGCTGGTACTTTGGCTTGCGGGAATTGCGGCAATTCCAAATGAGCTTGTCGAGGCGGCGAGAGTGGACGGTGCAGGGTGGTTTCGGTGTCTGATTTACGTGAAACTGCCCTGCCTAAAGGGGAGCTTTTATACGATTGTGGTACTGTCGTTCTTAAATTCATTTAAGATTTACCGGGAGGCGTACCTTGTGGCAGGCTCGTACCCGAAGGAGGAAATTTATCTTTTGCAGCACATTTTTAACAACTGGTATGTGAATTTGGAGCTGGATAAGCTGTCTGCCGCGACGGTGCTGGTGGGTGCGTTTTTGTTTGTGTTTATTTTGGTGTTAAACAGGCTGTGGAACGTGTGAAAAGTTTCACTTGCGTAAGGCAAAAGGATGGGAGGAAGTATGCGGCTGATTAGGCGGATTGTGAATATGGCAGTGATGATGACCGTTAAGCTGATGTTTATTGCAATGGGGGTTGTGATTTGTATGCCGGTCTTTTTGGTCGTGACGGGCTCTGTGATGGGCAGCACGGATTTGCAGGAGTGTCTTGCGCCCGTGTTTTTGGAGGGGCAGGGTTTTGTCACATGGAAACTGATTCCGCAGTATCCGACGCTGGAGCATTACAAACGGCTGTTAATCGAAACGCCGCAGTTTTTTATCCTGTTTTGGAACAGTATCAAAATCACGCTGTTCATTCTTGTGGGGCAGCTTGCCGTAGGAGTGCCTGCGGCGTGGGCATTTGCCGTGTATGATGTGCGGGGCAAAAATGCACTGTTTTTGGTTTATGTGGTGTTAATGCTTCTGCCGTTTCAGGTGACGATGCTGTCAAGTTATATTATTTTGAATAAGCTGTCGCTGCTTGATACGCATTGGGCGGTGATTTTGCCTGCGGTGTTTAGCACGTTTCCCATATTCGTGACGTACGGCGGATTTCGGGCGATACCGAAGGCGCTGATTGAGGCGGCGCGCATTGACGGGGCGGGGGAGTTTTACATTTTTACGAGGGTTGGACTGGGGCTTGGAA
>CAMWNY010000183.1 GCA_947175775.1 uncultured Lachnospiraceae bacterium
GGGGGGGGGGGGGGTGGTATATTTCTCGCAGGTGCATTTATATTCAGTAAGATTATAGATGTTTTGCAGCGTGCCGGACAAAAGCAGCCGCTCGGATTTTGTGCAGTTTCGTCTGTACGATGAAAATTTTTCGTGCATTTACGAAGAACAGTGCTGCTGCGGGGATATTGAGGACGACGGCTATCTGACGGCGACGCCTGATGTTGATGTGGAGCCGGACCGTGCATATTATTATGAAATGCTGGTGCCGGAAGACTGCGGCGGCGTGTTTGAGCTGCCTGTGGCGGACAGGGGGGCGCTTGGTCAGACGGAGAACAGTACGCTTTACATTGACGGTATTATCAATGACAATGTGGCGCTGATTGCGGATTTCGACTATGCAAAGGAATTGACTGCGTTTGGGGTTTTGTTGTACTATGTGATGATTCTTGCAGCCGCAGCAATTGTTTATATTGCAGCGGCGGTGGTGTTATATCTATATGATATTTATTTAACACAGTATCAGCAGACGATTATCCGGTATGCAAGGATTGCGGCAAGTGCAGCCGCAGCGGGTGCCGCGCTGTTTCTGTTTGTGTTTTCGGTGGTGTTAAACCGCTTTGGCGGCGGGATTGCGGACAGACTGTTTTTTGCGGCTGCGATTGTTGTCGGAACGGCTTGGCTTTTGCTTGCGATTTGGCTGCGTGACCGGTATCCGATGCCGCAGCGCCAAACAAAGCTTACCGCAGGAAGAAAGCTTTCCCTGATTTGGCGCAATTATATCCAAACGGTAAGTTTTGGACTGCTGTTTTATGCATTGTGTCAATATGTGAATGCGGACAGGGAATACTATCACTATACCAATACGCGCTGGATGCTGATTTTTTTGGCGGCAGCGTTTTTAATGATGTACAGTGAAAGGCAGTTTTTGAATATACTAAGCGCACTGTGGCTGATTGCGTCAGTCATCGGTTCCGTGCTTTACTGCCGTGGTTTTGAGCAGGGGACAAACGAGCGTGAGCTTGCCGTATTAACCTGTGCGGTCGTGGTGTCATGGGGGCTTTTAATCCTCAATATCATGCGCGTGTGGTATCAGGGACTGCGCCAAAGACAATACCGTTTTCAGAGACCGACAACGTTTCAGATTGTGTATGGAGGCTTGTGGATTGTATTTTCCGCGCTGATGTACCTTTATCAGTTTGAAAAAATATGGGTATACACAGCAACATTGCCCTTTGTGACAATGTTTTTCCTGCGTTTTACGCCTGCATCGAAAAGCAGGTTTTTGAAAAATTTTACAAATGGAATATTACTCAGTTTCGGACTTGTGGTGTTGTTCTGTTTTGTGCACAGACCGCATCATTACTGGATGCTTTATCGTTACGGCGGAATTTTCCACACGGTGGCATGTACGGGAATGTATCTTGCCGTGGTATTTGGCGCCGCGGCAGGAAAACTGTTCGGTACGCTCAAGGCAAGAGAACAAATGATAGTACGTTGTCCTTTGGAATGTTTTCTTGTATGTGTGCCAGCCGGGTATATTTTTCTTACCATGTCAAGAACGGCGTATCTTTCCGCGTTTGTGACAGTGGCGCTTGTGGTGGTTTTGGCGGCATTTGCATTTCATAAGCTGCCGTCGAATGTATGGAAAGAAATCGGTATTCTTTCGCTGATGATATTGCTGTGTTTTCCGTTGGTGTTCAGCGCGGTGCGGATGATTCCCGCCGTGATTAACGAACCAATCCGTTACGACCTTGAACATCAGGACAGGGGCTTTATGGTTTACAGGGGCGATCCGATTGATTCGGATAAATATATGACAGTACCGCGCTTTTTTTCAACCTTGTTCGGGCGGTTCCAAAAGGAGGAGGTCATAACGGATGAGGAGGACGGCGAGGAAGAGGCACGCGGCAGCGCCGTTTTACAGGAGCAGTATCTTGTGTACACAGGGGCGGACTTTGCGGGAATGGATGTCAGAACTGCAAAAGGCGACGACAGCGGTGATGAGGAGGAGGATAATGAGGAAGAGGCGCAGGATGATATATCGAATGGACGTTTCAATATTTTCATGGACTATGTAAAAGCGTTGTCTTTTTCGGGACATGAAAAAATGGCGCTTGTCAATGAAGACGGGAAAGAACATGTCCATGCGCACAATTCCTATTTGCAGGTAGCATATAATTTTGGTATGATAGCAGGAGTAGTATTTTTGGTAATTTGTGCCATCAGTCTTTGGCGCTCTATAAGACTTGTGATGACACAGGGAGAAACGTTTGGCATTTATATTGTCGTGTTTGCGCTGATTATCGTTTTCGGGCTGATTAGCGTCACGGAGTGGGCGTTTCACCCATGTATTCCGGCAGGATTCTGCTTTTTGCTGATGCAGCCTCTGCTGATTGGCACAAGGCTTCCTTCGGGTGCAAAGGAGGAGTTATGAAATTATTGAATCATATAAACATGCAGCTTTTACACAGACGGATTGTGCTTGTCCTTATCGACATTATGATGGTATGCATCGCAAGCATCATGCCGCTGTGGATTCGGTTTGAATTAAAATATACGGATATACCGGAGATTTATTTGAGCTCCGCGTGGAATTTCATGGTTGTCAACGTGGTGATTACGCTGATAGTGTTTTATCTGTTTAAGCTCTACCACAGCTTATGGGCGTTTGCGGGCACCGCGGAGGCGCAGAATATTGTCGCGGCATGCTGCCTGTGCGCCGTGCTTAATTTCCTTGGCATGAAGCTGTTTGGTTATCCCATTCCGCGCAGCTACTATTTTATGTATGTGCTTGTGCTGACGGGCGCCACGACAGTTGTGCGGTTTTCGTACCGCATTATCCGCGGTATGAAACATAAGCATCAAAACAAGAAAAACGGTACGCGCGTTATGATTATCGGGGCAGGCGAGGCTGGACATGCCGTGATTAAGGAAATCACCAACAGCGATTTCAGCACGATGACCATTAAGTGCATTATTGACGATAACGAGACGAAATGGGGGCGTTTTATCCTCGGCGTGCGGATTGTAGGAGGACGCGACAAGATTGTGGAATATGCGGCGCTTTACGGTATTGACGAGATTATCATTGCCATTCCGTCGGCAAACCGCGCCACGATGAAGGAGATTGTGGAAATCTGCAAGGAGACAAGCTGTAAGCTGCGTACGCTGCCCGGTATATATCAGCTGGTAAACGGCGAGGTCAATGTCAGCAAGCTCAGGGATGTTGATGTGGAGGATTTGCTTGGGCGCGACCCGATTAAGGTGGATTTGGATTCGATTTTAAATTATGTGAAAAATAAGACAATCATGGTGACGGGCGGAGGCGGATCAATCGGAAGCGAGCTTTGCCGTCAGATTGCGGGGCACAGACCGGCAAGGCTTATCATTGTTGACATCTATGAGAACAATGCCTATGAAATCCAGCAGGAATTAAAGCGCAATTATCCGCGTCTTGATTTGGTGGTGCTGATTGCGTCCATCCGCAACACAAACCGCATGAACAGCATTATGAAAACGTACCGCCCTGATATTATCTATCACGCGGCGGCGCACAAGCATGTGCCTCTTATGGAGGTCAGCCCGAACGAGGCGATTAAGAATAACGTGTTCGGTACGTGGAAAACGGCGCAGGCGGCGGCACAAAACGGCGTGAAAAAGTTTGTGATGATTTCTACGGACAAGGCGGTCAATCCCACGAATATCATGGGCGCCAGCAAACGTATCTGCGAAATGATTATACAGACCTACAACCGGCATTACGACACGGAATTTGTGGCGGTGCGGTTCGGGAACGTGCTCGGGAGCAACGGAAGCGTAATACCGCTTTTTAAGCAGCAGATTGCCGCGGGCGGTCCGGTGACGGTGACGCACCCGGATATTATCCGTTATTTTATGACCATTCCCGAAGCAGTATCGCTGGTGCTGCAGGCAGGCGTATACGCAAAGGGCGGTGAGATTTTTGTGCTTGATATGGGGGAACCGGTGAAGATTCTCGATCTTGCCAAGAATTTAATCAAGCTGTCAGGATATAAGGTAGATGAAGACATTAAAATTGAGTTTACGGGTCTGCGCCCCGGAGAAAAGCTTTACGAGGAGCTTTTGATGAACGAGGAGGGCATGACGGACACGGAGAATAAATTAATTCATATCGGAAAACCCATTGAGTTCGACGAGTCGAAGTTTTATGTGCAGCTCAACAATTTAAAGCATGCGGTCGAGGATGAGTGTGAGGACGTGCGCCCGCTGATACAGGAGATTGTGCCGACGTATATTCCAAAAGAAGGTTAACAGTATTGTATAAAACCAAATTTTGCCATATACTATAAAAAATGGAAAAAGTTGATGTCTGCTGCGGAAAGGGGAAAATCGAAACATGTTTCAAGAAGAAAAGCAATTCCATCCATTTGAAAAGAAAGTATGGCTTTCAAGCCCGACGATGCATGGTGAAGAGCTGGCATACGTAAAAGAAGCATACGATACAAACTGGATGTCTACCGTAGGGGCAAACCTCAATGAACTGGAACGCATTGTCTGCGAAAAGACGGGCTGCGGCTATGCGGTTGCCCTCGCGTCGGGTACGGCGGCGCTTCATCTTGCCGTAAAGCTTGCGGGCGTAAAGCGGGACGATAAGGTATTTTGCTCTGACATGACGTTTGACGCGACGGTCAATCCGGTGGTTTATGAGGGCGGCGTTCCTGTTTTTATCGACACGGAATACGATACCTGGAACATGGACCCTGCTGCGCTGGAAAAGGCGTTTGCGCTTTATCCGGAGGTTCGGGCGGTTGTATTCGCACATTTGTACGGTACACCTGCAAAGATTGATGAAATCAGGCAAATCTGCGATGCGCATGGCGCGGTGATTGTGGAGGACGCGGCGGAGTCGTTCGGCGCGACATACAAGGGACAGCAGACGGGAACGTTTGGACAATATAACTGTATTTCGTTTAACGGAAATAAAATTATCACGGGTTCGGCAGGCGGCATGTTTTTGACGGACGACTTGGAGGCGGCAAACAAGGTCAGAAAATGGTCTACGCAGGCAAGAGAGAACGCGCCGTGGTACCAGCATGAGGAGCTTGGCTACAATTACCGCATGAGCAACGTGATTGCAGGGATTGTGCGCGGACAGATGTCGCATCTTGAGGAGCACATTGCGGGGAAAAAGGCGATTTATGAGCGTTATAAGGAAGGCTTTAAGGACCTTCCTGTTTCCATGAACCCGTTTGACGAGGCGAACTCAGAGCCGAATTTTTGGCTTTCATGTATGCTGATTGACGAAGATGCAATGTGCAGGCAGGTGCGCAGCGAGTGTGAGGTTTTATATCATCCGGAGCATGGTAAAAGCTGCCCGACAGAAATTCTTGATACAATTATGAACTATAACGCGGAGGGGCGTCCGATTTGGAAGCCGATGCATATGCAGCCCATTTACCGCATGAACGGGTTTGTCACAAGAGAGGGCGACGGCAGGGCAAAGACAAATGCCTACATAAGCGGCGGCAGTGTCGGAAAAGACGGCAGACCGCTTGATGTCGGCATGGACATTTTCCACAGAGGATTGTGCCTGCCTTCTGATAATAAAATGACGAAAGAGGAGCAGGAGATTGTCATTGAGATGGTGCGGGCTTGTTTTGATTAATTGTGAAAGATTTTTTGTATGTTTTGAATCCGGATTTGGATTTACGCTATTGCATTCCCGACCGTATCAAAGAAGTTTCCAACGGAACAATACAAGACAACGGATATGATTATATTGTTACCGATGAAGGGCAGCCAGGTCCGTTAATGGGAATT
>CAMWNY010000184.1 GCA_947175775.1 uncultured Lachnospiraceae bacterium
ATCCGTATCCGTAGTGCTCTGAAAAAGCGCTGCCTGCTCCTGTAAACCGTTTTTAATTTGATTGTCGAACAGATTGTTTTTCATGAGGTTCCTCCTATCTTGCCTGCGAATTTGAGCATAGACTCAATATTTGCAATACGAACTTCGTTCGTTATGTGAAAAATTCAATTTTCACAGTTTCTTCCGGAAGTAATTGCCGCAGACGCTTTCTTGCCGTAAAAAGCCGTGATTTCACCGTGCCCTCACAGCAGTCCGCGATTTTGGCAATTTGTTTGGTTGTCAGTTCGTTGTAGTAATAAAGAATTACGACCAGCCGCAGCTTGTAATCAAGCTGCATGACAGCCTGATAAACTTGCGTTTGCCGTTCCTTTTTCAGAAACAGTTCCTCCGTAAGCGGATTGCAGTTTGCGTCGGCTTTGTCTAAAATGTTCTCGTCAGGCACTTCTGTCTTTTTCTTGTTTAAGAAAGTCCATGCGGTTCTGTTTAAAATCTTGAACAGCCAGTACCGGAACATTGCGTCTGATTTTAGTTCCGTACAGTGTGTGAAAACCTTCACAAAAGTTTCCTGTGTAATGTCCTCCCCGTCCTGGGTATTCCCACTGATAAGGCAGGCGGTACGAAACACTGACGGTCTGTACTTCTCATAAATCTGTGAAAATGCGTACTGGTCGCCGTGCTTCATCTGCGCAACCAGCAGTTCATCCGTTTTGTTGTTCATTGAAATAACGTTCTCCTTTCAAAGCCTGCAAATTTGAGATTCCGCGCAAAAAAGTTTCTGAAATCAGCGCTTATGATACATGTATCGTGTTTTACCCAATCAAACGATTTGTGATGCAAATGCATTTGCACTGTGTATCGCCGTTTGGTGATGTCATCTGTATATAAGAGCATTTTATAATAGGTTTGGTTCAACAATAAAGGTTACAATTCACACCCAATGTCAGTTTTTATCGTCATACAAGCGATTGAGGTGTGAATTATAACAGATTTTGCACACAAAATGCTAAAAGGCGAGCATTTTGGCGCATGATTCCCACTACTTTGGTGGATGTCTGAGCAGTAACCAATAAAGACAATTTTTTAGGAATATTTCATTTCCTATTCCTGCCAAACCGTGCTATAATCATTATCATGGAAAATTTAAGAAAAATCATCAGTAATTATATAGAAAACGACGAAACAATCCTTACCATAACTGCAAGTAATCCGCGTGACAGGGAAAAGATACAGAAACTCAAAATTCGTCCCGTACGCAAAAAGGGAGTTCTTGTGTATCAGGCGGAGAGCTTCATCGGAACAAAAGTATTCCACAAAACCATTGAGAACAATGGCTTAGCGGATTTCGTGACAAATGCGGTAGAGCAGGACTTTAGGCAGCTTGAGGCAAAAACGGACAGGCACAGTCTTACGGTCCTGGTAAGTAAAAAAGGGAAACTGACAATCAAAGAAAAAGCAGTCGCAGTACAAAACAATAACGTTTCCCAGACAAATTACGGCGACTTTTCCCACAATAAGGAAAAAAACTATATTCTTCCTAAAGATACTCCTGTTGCATTTTTGGTGGAGCTTGGCGTGCAGACGCCCGAAGGGAAAATCATACATGCAAAATATGACAAATTCCGTCAGATTAACAGATACCTTGAATTTGTCCGTGATATTCTGCCCAATCTTCCGAAAGAGGAGGGCAGACCGCTTCAGATTATTGACTTTGGCTGTGGTAAGTCGTATCTAACCTTTGCGTTATATTATTATCTCAAAGTGATGAACAATTATGACATTCGCATCACGGGACTGGATTTAAAAAAGGATGTTATTGAGACGTGTCAGGCGCTTGCGGATAAATTTGGGTATGATGGGTTAAAATTCCTTGTAGGAGATATTGGCACGTATGAAGGCACAGCGCAGGCTGATATGGTGGTGACGCTTCATGCCTGTGACACTGCCACGGATTACGCACTTGCGAAGGCGGTAAAATGGAATGCAAACGTAATACTCTCCGTTCCGTGCTGTCAGCATGAGCTGAACAGGCAGCTTAAATGTCAGGCGCTTGCGCCTGTTTTAAAATACGGCATTATAAAGGAACGGATGGCGGCGCTTATGACCGATGCAATCCGCGCAAATCTTTTGGAAGAGCAGGGCTATGACACGCAGCTTTTGGAATTTATAGATATGGAAAACACGCCGAAAAACCTGTTAATCAGGGCGGTGAAAAAGGGGCATATGAGAGGCAGGGCAAAAACGGCGCAGCTTGCGGAGCTTGAGACATTTCTGAACGCAAGTCCCACGCTGGAAAAGCTCTTAAATATCCAATCTTGCGAATTTTGAAAGGAACAGGAAACAATTCATGAAAAATGCAATCAGTAAGGTGATTGTCTGCTTTGCGGTGTTTATCCTTACTCTTTTTGTGAGCAGCAGTATCTACAACAAAGGGAACGAGGAAATGACGGCAAACATGACAGAGGCGTCACTTCCGTTGGTGCATGTCACGACAAACGGGATTTCGCACAATTACATGCACGGGCTGCGCCAGGAGCTCAACGGAAGCTTTTTTCGGGATACAATTACGCCGCTTGGCGACGGAAGAACGCTGGATTTTACAATTGATAAATATGGAAACAGCATTGACAAAATTTCCTTTGAAGTACGCAGTATCGACGGGGAGCGGCTTGTGGAACGCACGTCCGTGGAGAATTATGACGAGGATGCGCAGCAGATCAATGCTACCGTTACCATTAAGGATTTAATTGAAACGGGTGTGGAATATAACTGGATTCTGATGCTTGAAACCGGCGGGGAGACTGTGCGTTACTATACGCGCATTATTGATGGCACAGCGTATCATACGGTGGAGAAGCTTGAATTTGTACAGGAATTTCATGAAAAAACGTTTGACAAGGAACAGGCGAATGACCTTGTAATGTATTTGGAATCAAATACCAAGGGCGACAACACGACGCTGAGCTTTGTCAATATTCATTGCAGCCTGAATCAGGTAACGTGGGCGGACCTGAATGTTAAAAAAACCACGCAGCCGCAGATTATGATTAGCGAAATTGACGAAAGCACTGCGTCCGTAAAGCTTTATTACAGGGTGCAGACCTCGACGGGAGGGTCATGGAATAAAGAAAATTATACGTATAATATTGTGGAGTTTTTCCGTATCCGTTATACGGAGGACAGAATTTATCTGCTTGATTATGAGCGCAGCATGAATCAGCTGTTTGACCCGGAGGCGGATATTTATGCGAGCAATAAAATTATGCTTGGCATCAGAAACAGTGATGTGACGATGCTTGAGAGCGACGGTGGCTCTAATCTTGCGTTTATCAATGAAAACCAGTTATTCTGCTATCATTCGGCGGATAAAAAAATGGCATACTTGTTTAGTTTTTATGACGGAGACGACCCGCGCAGCAGTTATGACAGCCACGGGATTAAGCTGCTCAACGTGGATGAGACGGGGAATGTGATTTTCATTGTGTACGGCTATATGAACAGGGGAAACCATGAGGGAAACATCGGCATCGAAATTTATGAATATAACGGAATGCTTAACACGGTGGAAGAACTCATGTTCATACCGTATGACAAGTCGTTTGCAACCTTGAAAACGGATATTGACCAGCTTTCTTACATTAATAAAGGCGGCACATTTTATATTTATTTGGACGGTGAGATTTTGGCGCTCAATTTGATTGAACGCACTAGCAGCGTGGTTGCGGATAATCTCCAACAGGGAAGTTTTCAAGTGTCCGGAAGTAATAAAATGCTTGTTTGGCAGAATTCCGCGGATGCGTATGACTGCACAAAGCTGATTCGCATGAATCTGAACACGGGTGTTACGGGTGAAATTAATGCACAGGGAAACAGCAGGCTGCTGCCGCTTGGATTCATCAATGAGGATTTGATTTACGGTGTGGCAAAATATGATGACATCAAGGTAGATGTTTCCGGAGCGGTGACATTTCTGATGCATGCCGTATATATACAGAATGAGCAGGGCGAGATTTTAAAGACGTATGAACATAACGGAATTTATGTGACGGGTGCGTCGATTGAGGACAATCTGATTACGCTTACGCGAATGGTAAAAGATGAGGAGACGGGCGGTTATGAAGAATGCGCGTCCGATCAAATCGTTAATAATGTGGTAGACGATAGCGGATACAATACGTCGGAGCTTGTTGCTACGCAGAATTATGAAAAGATTGTACAGATTGTCTTAAAAAATGTGGTGGATCCGAGAAAACTGAAGCACACGAAGCCTCTTCTCCTGATGTTTGAAGGGTCAAGGGAAATGAAGATTACCATTGAAACTCCCATAAGCCGCTATTATGTATATGGAAAATACGGGATAGACGGGACCTTTACGCATGAGGCGGACGCAATTAATCTTGCGTATGCAATAAACGGTACGGTAGTGGACGAGAACGGCGATTATATTTGGAAAAAGACCTCACGCAGTATAAGAAACCAGATTATGGCGATAACAGGGAAAACAGTGGATGAGAACGGAAGCCAGCTTGCGACCTGCTTGGAAACCATTCTTGAGTTTGAGGGCATTGTGAAAAATGTACAGCCGATGCTTGACCGCGGCAGGAGTGTCGAGCAAATTC
Organism: uncultured Lachnospiraceae bacterium; assembly: GCA_947175775.1. GTDB lineage: Bacteria > Bacillota > Clostridia > Lachnospirales > Lachnospiraceae > COE1. The sequence goes on from CAMWNY010000184.1 coordinate 4,617, forward strand.
TGGAGGAGAATTTAAACGGCGCGAGGGTGCTGGAGCTTCGGGGCGTGAGCCTTGATGCCATTCTTTATTACACAAATAAAGATATTCCGGTGCTTGTGAACCTTGAGGATGGGAAGGCAGTGCTTTTGATTGGTTTTAACGAACTCAATGTAGTCGTGATGAACCCGGAGACGGGCACGGTATACAAGGTTGGAATGAACGATGCGACAAATATGTTTTGGCAGAACGGAAATGCGTTTGTGACCTATATGAGATAAAAGTTGAGATAAAAGCAAGTCCCTTGACTGCATAAAGATATTGTAATTCGCTGCCTGAAATGTTATAATTATCCTTACCAGGCTATTTTATCAATATTATTCACTATGGGAGGTATTACATGAAAAAGAAACTAACGCTTTGGGCGGCGCTTTGCATGATGTTTGTGTGTGTTATGTCGGCGACGGCATTTGCCGCAGGAACTGCCGCCATTACACAGTGCATTATCAGCGGTGCGGACCAAATTACGGTTACGGCAACAGCATCCGGTGTGGCAAGTGAAGACGGAAACCTGTATCTGTTTGAACTAAAGCCCTATCAAAATTCCATTGCGGGCAGAGTTGATTTCTGTGCAGTGGCACCCAATGCCCCGACGGTAACGTTCACGACTCCTCTTGGCAAAAACACGGCAAACTCCAAACTGTGTTCAAGATTTGTGGTAGCGGCGAAGGCAGGCGGTGCATATACGGCAGTGAGTCAGGAATTTTACATTACAAATCCTGAAGCAGGAGCTGCGCATACGGCAATTAATCCGGTTCCTTTGTCAATCAAGGGAATTACGGCGGATAACACGGCGATTTTGGTTCTTCCGGAGCTTGGCGTACAGCATGTGAGTTATGAGCTTGCAATCGATCGCTTTTTTACATCCGGAGAAAGCGTTTCTTTTACATATAATGGAAAGCCGTACAGCTTTAATAAGAAGGTTGTGTCAGAGTATGACATGATTATGCAGCTTTTCGCGTCACAGAAAGTTGAAGTGACAATGAATATCGTAAATTATTTTAACGCGGCAACAGCGTTCACGGTAAAACCGGCCGCAAGAGTTGGCGGATACCGTCATTATGCGTTTAATATGGACGAGCAGCAGGGAGCAGAGTCAATAGA
>CAMWNY010000185.1 GCA_947175775.1 uncultured Lachnospiraceae bacterium
GCCCTCTACTATGATTTGCTTGCCCTCAAGGAGGCTCCGATGAAGATTTTGGCGCTGATTGCAAGACAGTTCAACATGCTTTTTCAGGTAAAGGAAATGAAGAAGAAAGGGTATCCTGAGAACGAGATTGCGCAGCAGACAGGACTGAATGCGTATTTCCTAAAAAAGAAATACATTCCGCAGGCAGCGCAGTTTCGACTGCATCAGCTTGAGGCGGCGCTTCGGGAATGCGTGGCGGCGGAGGAGCGTGTGAAGACCGGAAAAATGACGGATATTTTAAGCGTGGAGCTGATTATTGTGGGATTGAGTGCAAAGTAGGCAGTAAAGCGAGGGAGGTGACGCTATGATACCGAAAGACGCAGCGATGCTATTGAGCTTTATAAATTTAAAGCTTCGGGACTTTTATCCGAGCCTTGACGCATTTTGCGAGGATACGGGGGAGGATAAACAAGACATAGAGGAGCGGCTTGCAGCGATTGATTATCATTATGACGCGCAAAAAAATCAATTTCATTAAAATGTGTATTGGTAAAAACTGCCAATTTGTCTGAAATGTATTCAAAATTGCGACAAATTGGCAGTTCCTTTTGTTTTACGGAAAAAACAAAATAATTCAGTGATGTATAAAAAAACGTAATTGTTAAGCTTATACAAAGAAATAAAAATAACATAGAATTATTATTCAAAATACATAAAAATTGTGCAAAAACTTAGTCGTTTCGTCCTATTGCCTAATTGATAAAATATGTGCTATAAAATATTCGTAGAAAGTTGGCGCAAGGTTGAAAAGTGCCGGTATTACAAAAGTTTTTATAATCAAAATGGAGGAAGAAAAAATTGAAAACAAATCTGAAAGACAAACTCAAAACGCTTCTAACAATTCTTTTAACGGTATGCATGGTCTTTACCGTAACATTCAATACGGGAATGTCCGCAGTACATGCGGCGTCAACTTCATGGAACTTTAAAAACACGGAATTTAAAAACCTTGGCACAATCACTTCCAATGTGACAGTCAGCGGACTTGGGCTCATTGCAAACAGCTCTAAGCCTATGTCTGTAATTGCGGACAGTCAGACAGTTTCCGGTACGGTTTATACACATGCGCTTGCACTTGGCGGCAGCGGTTCTCCAAGCTATCGTGCAATCAAGGTTCCGGTAAGTTCGGATGCGACGGTTAAGGTTATTTTAAGAAGCTCAGGAAGTACGGCAAGAACACTTGTTGTAGCAGATGCAAGTGGAAATCAGCTTGGCACAATGAATGCGGCAGCGGTAGCGGAGCAGGCTTCTTATACATACAAGGGTGCAGCGGGATTTGTCTATCTTTACTCATTAAACAGCGGCATTAATATTTATAAAATACAGGTAGATGACAGAGACACGTCATCAGGCGGTGACAATTCAGGAACGACAACTCCTTCCGAAACAACAATCACCGTTAAGAATGGCGGTACCACACTTGCAGAAGCAGTAAAGAGTGCAAAGAGCGGTACGACAATTGTCATTGATGGCACGATTCAATCGGACAAGATTGTACTTCCGGCAGGCGTACATATTTCCGGAAAGAATAATGCAACCATTGATTTTTCACAGACGACAGGAAGCTCAGGAAGAGGTATTACAATTAAGGGCAACGGAAGTACAATACAGAATATTACGGTGAAGAATGCATCGGATAACGGTATCTATATTTCCGGTTCAAACAATACGTTAAAGTATGTAGTATGCTGCTATAACCATGATGCAGGCTTCCAGGTTTCGGACGGCGGTGCAAACAATAAGTTCTACAACTGTACGGCACATCACAATGCGGATGCAACAGGTGAGAACGCAGACGGTTTTGCAGTAAAGCTTCATTCCGGCGAGGGTAACTATTTTGAGAACTGCGTGGCGGAGTACAACAGTGATGACGGCTGGGACTGCTATGCGGCACACGGCGCGGTAAAATTAGTAAATTGTCAGGCAAATTATAACGGATACTGCGACGGCATCTACGGAGACGGAAACGGCTTTAAAATGGGCGGCGTAGATAACAAGACTCCCGGTGTGGCAGCACATCTTGATCCTTTAAACCATTATCTTGAAGGATGCGTTGCAAAAGGAAATTATGCCGCAGGCTTTGACAGAAATAATCAGAACGGTGTTGTGACGATGAAAAACTGCACCGGCGACTCAAACAAGACTTATAATTACAATTGGCCGCTTACGGGAACACCTTCCGCACTTGGCTATAAGGTGACATTCGGAAAGGCGCTGATTCAGAGCTGTACATCAAAGAACGGCACGAACAACATTAAGGGTGCAACCCTTAGCGGTACGTGCGTTGGCTTCTAAAAAATAAATAGAACTATGAAACCGCAGGTCTTTAAGAAAGAGCCTGCGGTTTTTATGCACAGCCCCATGCAAAGGAAGTATGCCACTAATGCGGTGCATAGGGCGCGCGGCGAGTAGTGGAGAAGGTCATTCCCCTACTTGATTCAAAATTGTATCAATCAAACAACAATTTATCAACTGTCACGAATTCATATCCCTGCTTTTGCAGCTCATCCACTACCATAAGCGCCGCTTCCACGGAAGTTTTGTAGTAATCATGCATTAAGATAATATCATTTTCTCCAACTTTTTTAAGAACCGCCTGTGCGACACAGGAGGCGCTTGACGTGCACCAGTCAAGCGGATCGATATTCCACAAAATCGGGAACATATTCAGTTCATTTTCAAGCTTTTTATCCCATGCGCCGTAAGGAGGACGCACATACTGGACTTCTTCGCCTGTAATTTTTTGCAGCAGTTCGTTTGTTTTCACTAACTCCTGCTTGAATTTTTCGCGGTTTGTTTTGGTAAGTTCGATATGGGTGTAGGTGTGATTGCCAATCAGGTGTCCCTCTTCATGCATGCGCTTGATAATGTCCGGATGAAGAGAGGCGTTTTCTCCGGTCACAAAGAACGTCGCCTTGACATTGCGCTCCTTTAATCCGTCAAGCAGAGGCTCCGTGTAGATTGGGTGCGGACCGTCGTCAAAGGTAAGCGCGACGCGCCTGATATCGGATGACATCTGTGGTTCTGCAATGGTTAAAATGGCATGATTGTAAAATGTAATCTGGCGGTTTAGGGCAAGCGCCGCAAGGCACAGCGCGATGCCATACAAAAGTTTAAACAGAAAAGGAAAGTCCGTAGACGGTAATTTTTTCATGATGTTCCCCCACAGTGCGGAGTTCTATTACTCTATCAATAATATATGGCACAGGGCATGTCATCATTCTGTAAAATGACAAATTGAGCGAGGGAAAGTTTTTTCTTATTTGCCGTGTTCTTATGCGCTGCTTCGGCGATATAGTTCTCCTGCATGGGGCTGTGCATAAAAAACAGGCTTCCGTCAGGAAACGAAAGCCTGTAATATTCTTTAATTGATTTTATCGCTTCAATGTAAACTGTCCAATCAGACCGTCTAAGATGGAAGCCTGTGCAGATAATTCTTCACTGGTTGCAGATGATTCCTCAGCTGTCGCTGCGTTTGTCTGTACAACTTCAGAAATCTGATTGATGCCGCTTTCCGCCCTGCGCATTGCCTCTGCCTGATCCTCAACCATTGTTTTCAAATCCTTAGAGAAGTTTGCAATCTGATTAATACCGTCTACAACGGATTCGATTGCACTTGCAGCGTTTTCCGCCGCACGGTTGCCTTCCGTAACCTCGCGGATAGAGCTTTCAATCAATTCGCGCGTATCTACCGCAGCCTGTGCACTCTGATTTGCCAAAACTCTGATTTCGTCCGCTACAACGGAGAAACCACGTCCGGACTCACCTGCCCTTGCGGCCTCAATGGATGCATTGAGTGACAGAAGGTTGGTCTGTGAGGCAATTGACTCGATTTCGGAAATAATGTTTCCGATTCTTGTGGAAGCTTCGTTGATTCGTTTCATTGCAGCAATCATGTTGTTCATTTCGCCGCGGCTGTTGTCTGCTTCATCAGCATAACGCTGTGCTTTTATGTAAGATTCATCTGCACTCTGTGCACTCTTTTCCATAGTTGCGGTAATGTCGGAAATCGTGGTATGCAAGTCCATAACGGCATTGGTCTGTTCGGTTGCGCCTTCCGCAAGATTTTGTGATGCTTCTGCCAAGTCGTTGGAGCCGCTGGATACCTGATTGGAAACTTCGCCGATAGACAGCAATGTTTCGGTCATTTGGTCTCTCAATCCGCGCAATGCGATAAACAGCTTTTGGAAATCGCCGCTATATTTGTCGGAACAGCTTGACTGGATGTCATAGTTTCCGTTTGCCATTTCCCCTAAAATTTCACCGATGTCGTGGATAATCATGTTCAGATTGGTCGCCATTTCATTGGCATCCTTTACCATGTCCTCAACTTCATCACCGGTTTCGATAACAGGGAACGGTGATGAAAGATCGCCGCCTGCAAAAGTTTTGAGGCGTTCGCCAAGTTCTCCCAAAGGAGAAGCAATTCCCCTTGCAATGGTTCTTCCGATTTTGGTTGATGCCACCATTGCGGCAGCAATTACGACAACAATCAGCACTGAGATAATAACACATATGACAATCAGTGTTGTGGACAAAGTATTACCGCTGTCAACTTTTACCGTTAAAAGCTCCATCAGCTTGCTGTAGATACTGTCATAAGCAGGCGCCAGCTGCGCCAAAGCGATGTCCTGTGCCTGTTTGCAAAGTTCTCTGTCAGTTGTTGCGCCTAAATCCATAATTTGGGCGTCCAATGCCCAGTAAGCATCCAATTCTGCGCTGATGGCATCGTATGTAGCTCTGCCGTCTGCGGATACGACGGTCTTTTCAACATCTGCAAAATATTCCATAAAATCTTGTTTGTTTTGCTCGTGTTCTGTCGACACTTTTGCGATGGCATCTGCATCGTCATAGCCGATTGCCGCGCGAAGCGAGGAGCGTGCATCTGCAAACTCAAACATCGCTTTCCCGATGTCGCCCTGTGCAAAACCGAAATTCTTCAGTGCATAAGAATACCGGTTTGACAAAATAATCAGCGCAAGAAGCGCTACAAACGCTACTGTCGCTGTGATTGCCGCTACCTTGACAAAGGCTTTGGTTAATTTTTTTTCAATATTTTCCGTTCCGTTCATTGTTTAGAAGTCTCCTTTCTGCTGCTTCAAAATCACCGACGTATTTCCCCCCTGATAATGGAACCCTGACATTTATCGTATGTAACCAACAATGAAAGTACGGATGTATAGTTACGTAATGTTTTTATGTAAAGAGAGTTTTTTGTTTTTTACCAAGATATTACGTCTTGCTCTATTATAACGCTTTAATGTGAAAAATACAATACTTAAATAGGCATAATTACCAATTGCACGACAAAAAAATTATCATATTTGGAGAAAATGAATAATGATATGTGTAAGTTATACAGGTTATTTCCGCAAAAACAGCTTGCGAAATTGTGTGGACAATACTATAATCTAGTTGGGTTATTTGATTTTGCCGTATCTGTTATTCGGCAGGAAAGGGAGTTTGGGTATGGGGAGAGACCCGAAATGGGAAAAATTTGCAGGGCTTACGGCGCGTTGTTATAAAGCTGCAGAAAACGGAAATACTTTAGGTACATGCTGGAATGATGCATTTAATGCATTAATGGATGTTATAACGCAGGAACGTGGGAAAGACAGAAGTTTTGCAAGAGAACTTGGCGATTTGGAAAAACTTACAGACTTTAAATTTAATATTGTAGGGTTGATTTTGGATTATTTTGACTGGCTTTGGAG
>CAMWNY010000186.1 GCA_947175775.1 uncultured Lachnospiraceae bacterium
AGCGCACGGCGATTATCCGGGGTGGCAGTACAATCCGGACTCCAAACTGAGAGCGGATATGGTAAGGATATACAAAGAAATGTTTGGTCAGGAGGTTAAGGTGGAAGCGCTTCATGCAGGGCTTGAATGCGGCGTTATGATTTCCAAGATACCAGGACTTGACTGTGTGTCGTTTGGACCGGATATTTTTGATATTCACACAACACAGGAGCGTCTTAGCATTTCATCGACGGCACGGATGTGGGATTATCTGCTGGAGATTTTAAGACAGAAATAAGTTACGGTATAATTCATTTAAGAATGGAGAACAAATGGAAAATAACTATAGAGAATTTCATGGAGATACGCATCAAAATGAAAATAAAAAAGAGAAAAAGAACAAGATTAACGGCTCGTTTCGCAAAATTGCGATGATTGCGGCTGCAGTGCTTGTAATCGGGATTTTGACCCTTGAATCGCTTTATTCCATAGGAGAGCAGGAGCAAGGGGTTGTGACGACCTTTGGCAAAGCGACGGCTGTCACAACGTCAGGGCTTCATGTTAAAATACCGTTTGTGCAGGATGTGACAAAGGTAAACACGACAATACTTGGTTTCCCGATAGGGTATCGGCTTGATGAACAGAATGCAGACATGGCGGAGCTTGCGGCTGAGTCGCTGATGATAACCTCGGATTTTAATTTTGTCAATGTCGATTTTTATGTGGAATACAAGGTATCGGATCCTGTAAAATATCTGTATCACTCCAAAGAACCGCAGGAGATACTCAAAAATATTGCGCAGTCGAGTATCCGCAATATTATTAGCAACTATGCGGTGGATGACGTGATTACGACAGGAAAGAGTGAAATACAGGCTGCAATCAGAGAAATTATGATAGAAAAGCTTGAAGAGCAGGACATTGGATTGATGCTGGTTAATATCTCCATGCAGGATGCGGAGCCGCCCACGGATACGGTTATAGAAGCATTTAAGGCAGTGGAGACGGCAAAGCAGGGAAAAGAGACGGCGATTAACAACGCCAATAAATACAGGAACCAAAAAATTCCCGAGGCAAACGCATCGGCAGACCAAATTATACAGAAAGCGGAAGCGGAAAAGCAGGAGCGCATAAATGAGGCGACCGCTCAGCAGGTGCGGTTTGAAAAGATATATGCGGAATATGAAAAAAATCCTGTCATCACAAAGCAGCGCATGTTTTATGAAGCAATGGAGAACGTTCTTCCCGGCGTAAAACTGATTATTGACGACGGCAGCGGAGACTTAAATAAGACACTTTATCTCGATGAACTGCAGTTGGAGGATATTACGCAAAGACCGGAGAATACACAGGACGCACAGGCACAGGAACAGGAACAGGAGGAATAGGCGATATGAAAAAGACATTCAGAAAGATACTGATACTGGTGATTGTGCTGGCAGCGTTATTTGCAGGAGTTAATTCCGTATTTGTAATCAAGGAAAACCAGTATGGACTCGTGCGGGAATTCGGAAGGATTGAGCGGGTGATTTCAGAGCCCGGATTGTACTTGAAGGCACCGTTTATACAGGAGAAGGATACGGTTACAAAAGAGCTTTTGCTGTATGATATTGCAAAATCCGATGTGATTACGAAGGACAAAAAGTCTATGATTGTGGACAGCTTTGTGCTTTGGAGGGTGACGGATCCAAAAGCGTTTGCACAGACTTTGAATACTTCAGCGACAAATGCAGAGGGGCGTATTAATGTTGCCGTATATAATGCCATAAAGAATGTGATAAGCAGCATGGCGCAATCGGATATTATTGCCGCAAGAGGGCGTGAGCTTACGGACTATATTATGCAGAACGTAACGGGGATGAACCAGTACGGCATAGAGATTGCAAGCATAGAGATTAAACTGCTTGACCTTCCCGAGGACAATAAAGATGCCGTATTTGAGCGTATGATTTCGGAGCGTGAGAATATGGCGGCTACGTATACGGCAGAGGGAAATTCAGAGGCGCAGGTGATTCGGAATACGACGGATAAAGAAACGGCGCTTTTGGTGTCGGAAGCCCAAAAGAAGGCGGAAATTTTAAGAGCCGAAGGTGAAGCGCAATATATGCAGATTATGGCGGAATCCTATGACAGTCCGCAGAAAGCAGAGTTTTACAGTTTTATCAGAAGTCTTGACGCGCTGCAGAATGCGGTGCAGGGCGGTGATAAGACCATTATTTTGGACAAGGATTCGCCGATTACACAGATTTTTTATAATCATTAAAAGAATGCTTCCGTATAAACAATATAAAAACCTCATGCAGTATTTGGATAGCTGCATGAGGTTTTTATATAGAAGTTTTTTATGCCTCGTCTGCCGAACTGCCAAGACGCATATAAAAGCATATGAGATAAAGTCAGCAGATTCCTACCAAGGCATAAACGATTCGGGAAATCCAGCTCATGCTTCCGAAAACGGATGCGACTAAGTTGAAATCGAAAAATCCGATTAATCCCCAGTTTACGGCGCCGACGATGGCGATGGTCAATGCGATGCCGTCAATTAATTTATTGCCCATATTTTGCCTCCATGCTGTGATAATATGACAGGAGCAGCATATGCTGTCTCCTCAAAAATAGTGTGGTAAAAAAAAGAAAAATTATACAGTATGGCGGAATTGTTTATAAAAATCATAAATTGCACATTCTATAAGGGCGTAAAAGCTGTTTGAAATTTATAAACTTCAACATTTACCGGCTTGACGATATCCGGTAGATAATGGTATTATAAATATAGCTTACTGGAAGATAAGCAGATTGAGAGGTAATGTTTCATGGCAAATTTAATAGAATTTATTCGGATGACCTTATCGTATCTATTGACCTTTGCAGTTATTGTTGCCGTAGCGGGCGTTGGCGGATTTATCGGTGTGAAATGCTGGAAGCCAAAAGAGAAATCAGAGCAGGTCAGGGAATAATATCAGGTGTACGGATAAAAATGTACCGATGCAGTTCGGTACATTTTTTTGTCCTTTAATACAGTATTTTGATGTGGTTTTGGCGTATGGATGTTTTCTAATTTACGGTCTGTTTATGGAGTTTGTTATGTAAAACCAAAATCAGTCAAGAGGAAATATGATATTTCATAAATATTGTAGTTTTTCTATAAAGAATTTTAGGTTTTATTGTGAATCTGTTTAATTGACATAGTATGGTAATTATTCTATACTTATAAACGGGCACTATATATTGTATAGGGATAAGATTACATATCCTATAAAAACACAATTTGTAGTATTTTATGCAAATATCAGAATATTCTGGAAATATGGTGCAAAACATGCGACGGAGGAATGAGAATGAGCGAAGAGACAGATTATGGTGTGGTTTACAAGCCCAAAAACACAGTTTATGTTATCAAAAAAGACGGAAGCAGGGAAGCGTTTAACGTGCAGAAGGTGATAACGGCTGTCGGAAAATCGGCTTACCGCGCCCTTGCGAAATTTACGGACGATGACAAGCGCCATATATGCAGCTATGTGATTAACAAGGTGGACGAGATGGAGACGGATGAAGTTCCGATTCCCGTGATGCACAATATTGTAGAAAGCGCCCTCGAGGAGGTAAAGCCGGTTGTACCCAAGAGTTACCGCGATTATCGGAATTATAAGCAGGACTTTGTGCGCATGATGGATGATGTGTACAAAAAGAGTCAGTCAATCATGTATGTAGGCGACAAAGAAAATGCCAATACGGATTCTGCGCTTGTTTCCACAAAGCGGAGCCTGATTTTCAATCAGTTTAACAAAGAACTGTATCAGAAATTTTTTATGACCACCGAGGAGATACAGGCATGCAGGGACGGCTATATTTATGTACATGATATGTCGGCGCGCCGTGATACGATGAACTGCTGTCTTTTTGACGTGCAGAATGTTCTTTCGGGTGGATTTGAGATGGGCAATATTTGGTATAATGAGCCGAAATCGCTTGATGTTGCGTTTGATGTCATCGGAGATATTGTTCTGAGTGCGGCAAGCCAGCAGTACGGCGGATTTACCGTACCCGAGGTTGATAAGATTCTTGCGCCCTATGCCGAGAAAACGTATCAGGCGGCGTTTGAAAAATATACCTCTCTTGGGATTGACGAAAAAAAGGCGCAGGAAGTGGCGTTAGCCGATGTGGAACGTGAGTTTGATCAAGGTTTTCAGGGGTGGGAGTATAAGTTCAATACGGTGGCAAGCAGCCGCGGAGATTACCCGTTTATTACGGTGACTGCCGGTATCGGGCGAGAACGTTTTGCGAAAATGGCAACGATTCATATGCTGAATGTAAGAAGGAGAGGACAAGGAAAGAAAGACTGTAAAAAACCGGTTTTGTTTCCGAAGATTGTCTTTTTATATGATGAAAATTTACACGGACCGGGAAAGGAACTTGAAGATGTGTTTGAGGCGGGCATTAAGTGTTCGGCTAAAACGATGTATCCCGACTGGCTGAGTCTTACGGGAAAAGGATATATTGCAAGCATGTATAAACAGTACGGAAAGGCAATATCTCCTATGGGCTGTCGTGCGTTTCTTTCTCCGTGGTATGAACGGGGCGGAATGCATCCGGCGGACGAGAAGGACAGTCCGGTGTTTGTCGGACGGTTTAATGTCGGCGCCGTGTCGCTGCATCTGCCGATGATACTGGCGAAGGCAAGGCAGGAGAGCAGGGATTTTTATGAGGTACTGGACTATTATCTGAATTTAATCCGGCAGCTCCATATCAGAACGTATGCGTATCTTGGAAACATGCGTGCGTCAACCAATCCGCTTGCGTACTGCGAGGGCGGTTTTTTAGGCGGGAAATTGAAGCTTTCGGACAAGATTAAACCGCTTTTAAAATCTGCAACGGCTTCATTTGGCATTACGGCGTTTAATGAGCTTCAGATGCTTTACAACGGAAAGTCGCTTGTGGAGGACGGTTCGTTTGCGCTGGAGGTTTTAGAGTACATTAATAAAGAAGTAAATCGTTTTAAGGAGGAGGACGGAAATCTTTATGCGATTTACGGTACGCCTGCAGAAAATCTCTGTGGACTCCAGGTGAAACAGTTTCGCGCGAAGTACGGCATCGTTGAGGGCGTTTCCGACAGGGAATATGTCAGCAACAGTTTTCACTGCCATGTGACGGAAGATATAACGCCGATTCAGAAGCAGAATTTGGAGTACCGTTTTTGGGAACTTTCAAACGGCGGAAAAATTCAGTATGTAAAATATCCGATTGATTATAATATTTCGGCAATTAAAACGCTGGTGCGGCGTGCGATGGAAATGGGTTTTTATGAGGGTGTTAATTTGTCGCTTGCATACTGAGATGACTGCGGACATCAGGAGCTTGAAATGGACGTGTGTCCGAAGTGCGGAAGCAAAAATCTGACGAAAATTGACCGCATGAACGGATACCTGTCTTACTCGCGCGTGCATGGCGATACACGGCTTAATGATGCTAAGATGGCGGAAATTGCGGAACGCAAAAGTATGTAAAACATTAAACAATTCTAAGCGCATAAAATACATGCGTTAAGAATTGCGAAATGTTTGGAAGAACGCAAGAGCAGCGTTTTTCTGACTGTCGGAATATAACAAAAAATTATATTTAAAATTAAATCAGATAAGAGGTTAGCGGAATGAGGTATCACAATATTACCAAGGACGATATGTGAACCGGCGCGGGATTGCGGGTTGTTTTGTGGGTGGCAGGCTGGGAGCATTGCTGCAAG
>CAMWNY010000187.1 GCA_947175775.1 uncultured Lachnospiraceae bacterium
CTCAAGGATATGCCGGATCAGTGGAAGCGGCATTTCTTTCAGAAACCGGTCGCGGGCAGGTACACGGTGACGGACGAACTCAAACAGGAGGTTTTATTCCGCCAGTTTAATTTAATGTCGCCTTTTCCATTTAAGAAAAAAATGCATACTGTATTTTTGCGCAATGTTATGATATACTTTGATAGTAAGACAAAACAGGAGCTGCTTCAAAAAGTATATGACTGTTTGGAACCGGGAGGATACCTGTTTATCGGAATGACGGAGACGCTTGACAGAACCCAAACGCCTTATCAGATTATACAGCCCTCTATTTTTAGGAAAAGAGAGTAGAAAATAAGGAAGGATTTGATGATTATGCGGCCAATTAGGGTATTAATTGTGGAAGATTCCCTTGTGTTTCGGGAATTATTAGTACAAAATTTAAACAAAGATCCGGCAATTGAGGTTGTGGCGACGGCAAAAGACCCCTTTGAGGCGCGGGACGCCATTTTGGAGTACCGGCCGGACGTCATGACTTTGGATGTGGAGCTGCCCAGAATGAACGGAATTGAGTTCCTGCAGAAGCTAATGCCGCAGTATCCGCTTCCGGTCGTGGTAATCAGCGCTTTGAGCGATAAGGTATTTGACGCGTTGAACGCAGGGGCTGTTGACTTTGTGGCAAAGCCTGCCGTAACAGGACGTGCGCAGCTTGAGGATTTCATACAAAACGAGCTGCTCGTAAAAATTAAGATTGCATCGACTGCAAAAATCAGTCAGATTAAGCAGAAAGCGGTTGCTGCGGCACAGCATGGATTTTCGGGAACGGGAAAAGAATTGATTGTGGCAATTGGAGCGTCCACAGGCGGAACAGAAGCAATTTTTTCAGTCGTAAAGGATTTTGGGGTAGATATTCCCGGCGTGATTATTGTACAGCATATGCCGCCGGGATTTACAAAGATGTATGCACAGAGATTGGATAATCAGTGCAGGGTACAGGTAAAGGAGGCGCAGACGGGAGACAAAGTTCTTCCCGGACATGTGCTTATTGCACCTGGAGGAGACCAGCACATGCGTTTGGTTAAGGTGAACGGTGTGTACCAGGTTGAGATTAAGCAGGGACCGCGAGTAAACGGACATTGTCCGTCGGTAGATGTATTGTTTGATTCCGTGGCAAAGGTGGCAGGACCAAGCGCTTTGGGCATCATTCTGACAGGAATGGGCGGAGACGGCGCGAAGGGACTGCTAGCTATGCGCAAGGCGGGAGCACGGACAATCGGGCAGGACGAATCGACCTGCGTAGTGTATGGAATGCCTAAAGTTGCTTATGATATCGGAGCAGTGGAGTTTCAGGATAAGCTGCAGGATATTGCCAAGAGAACTTATGCAGTATTAAATAAAATGTAAAGGAGAGGAAAAATGAGGATTTTACTTGCAGAGGACGATTTCGCAACAAGAAAATTCATGATCAGCTTTCTGTCAAAATATGGTGAATGTGATGTTACCGTAGACGGAATGGAGGCAGTGGACGCTTTTATGATGGCGTTGGAAGATGATGAGCCTTATGACCTTGTGTGCCTTGACATTATGATGCCGGTTATGGACGGCTATCAGGCGCTTATGGGAATCAGGAACTTGGAGAAGGAACGAAACATTCCTCAGGAGGAAGGAGTCAAGGTTATTATGACGACCGCGCTCAACGATGAGCAGAATGTGAAGATGGCGTTTGATTTGGGATGTACGATTTATTCCGGAAAGCCGATTGACAAGACAAGATTTGAACAAGCGATGAAAAAGCTGGGCCTGATATAATCAGGGATTAAAATATGAAGGAAAGGAGAAAATATGGCTGAAGAATTTAACACAGAGGGAATGCTGGACATATATCTCTTTGAGAACCAACAGCTTTTAGAGCAGCTGCAGGAGATGGTTTTGGAACAGAAGGATGCGGATAGCTTTGACGAGGACAGCATCAATGAAATTTTCAGAACCATGCATACCATCAAAGGATCTTCGGGTATTATGATGTTTGACAACATCACGGCGATTGCCCATAAGTTGGAGGACGTTTTTTATTACCTGAGAGAATCTCATCCGGATAACGTGCCGCATGTAAAACTTGTGGAGCACGTTTTGGAGGTTGAGGATTTTATCAGCGGCGAGCTCGATAAAATCAGCAGCGGAGATACTGCCGACGGCGACCCGAAAAATATTATCAAAGAATTGGATGCTTTCTTGGATCTGATAAAGAACGGTGTGGGAGAGGGCGCAGAACCGCCTGCCGAAAATGTGCATGAGGAACCAAAGCAGTTTTACATAGCGCCGGTTGCGACCGATGCAAGTCGTTTTTATAAGGTTTATGTTACCTTTTCGCCGGATACGGGGATGGCGAATATCCGCGCATACAAAATCGTTTATGCGATGAAGGAGATTGCGGAGGATTTATTGTATTATCCCGAGGATATTATTTCCGATGAGAGCAGTGCCGAGGTTATTATGAAGGAGGGCTTTAAGATTCTGCTTCAGGCGCAGTGCACAGAGGAAGATATCAAAAAGATTATTGGAATCGGTTACGATATTCAGCGTGTAGATATTTATGAGTGTAAGGCAAACGAGTTCTTACAGGGATTTTCTGATCCGGATCCACAGACGATAGATCTTGAGTCGAGTGTGGAAGCGATTGAGGCGAAGGCGGATCAGGACAAAGACAAGGAAAGCGAACCGGAGAAGAAGAAACCTGCAAAACCGCAGATTGCACCCGGTGATTTCGTCATTAAATCCAAAGAACCCGGTAAGCAGAAGAAGCTTGCAAAAGACCGTCCGAAAAATGAAAAAGCGGCCTTTATCAGCGTCAATGTCAATAAGATGGATCAGCTTATGGATTTAATCGGTGAGTTGGTTATCTCTGAGTCCGTAGTGCTTCAGAACCCTGATTTGAAGGTGCCGGGATTAAATCTAACCAACTTCACGAAGGCAGCGCAGCAGATGGCAAAGATTTCTACGGATTTGCAGAATGTTATTATGTCAATGCGAATGGTGCCGCTGACAACGCTGTTCCAAAAGATGAACCGTATTGTGTTTGACGTTTCGAGAAAGCTTGGAAAAGATATTGAGTTTGAAATGGTTGGCGAGCATACTGAAGTTGACAAGAACATCAGTGAGAACATTTCCGATCCGTTGATGCATATGGTGCGTAACGCAGTGGATCATGGTATTGAGACAAATGAGGAGCGCGCGGAAAGCGGAAAGAAGGAAAAAGGAAAAGTAACGCTTTCCGCAAGAACAGAAGCCGGAAAAGTATGGATTAGCGTGACGGATAACGGCAAGGGACTGGAACGCCAGAAAATCATTGCAAAGGCGAGAAAGCAGGGGCTTTTGGATGACGACAAGCCCGACAGCGCATACACCGATAAGGAAGTGTTCCAGTTTATTACACTGCCTGGATTTTCAACGAATGAACAGGTAACAGAATATTCTGGCCGAGGCGTGGGTATGGATGTTGTAGTACAGAATATTCAGGCAATCGGCGGTTCGTTGGAGATTGAGAGCGTTGCGGGTCTGGGAACGACGATGTCGCTCAAAATTCCTTTGACACTTGCGATTATCGACGGTATTGTACTGGAGACAGGCACTTCATCTTTCGTGGTGGAGACCGGCGTTATCAAGGAGTTTGTCAATGTAAAAGAGGATATGATGATTCACGAGCCAAATGGCGAGGAATACATTATGATCCGCGGTGAGTGCTACCCCGTACTCCGTTTGGGAGAATGGTATGGATTAAAAGAGTACCGCAAATCAGTTGAAGAAGGTACGATGCTGATTTTTGAGGTTGAAGGAAAGACCATCTGTCTCTTTGTGGACAGACTGATTGGCAAGCAGGAGATTGTGGTAAAACCGATTCCGTCGTATGTCAAGAAAGTAAAAGGTCTGTCAGGCTGTACGCAGCTTGGAGACGGCAGCATCGCACTGATACTGGATCCGGTAGGGTTTATAGAATAGATGTTACTGTTAGCACAGGAATTGGCAGTTTTTTGCCAGTTCCGTATGAAAACTTTATGGAATCAAGTAAAAATCCATTACCGAGGGTAATTATGTATGGATTGTTACCTGTTACTGGAACGAAGAGAACAGTAACAAATAAATGGAGTGAAAGGAAGGTAGTCATATGGATGAAATCAGCGAACTGAAGAGGCAGGCAGAGGATGGATCCGGTGTGTCTGATGAACATGACGCACAAAAGGGAAAGTATATGACTTTCAAATCCGGAAACGAGTATTTCGGACTGAAAATCCAGTATGTTAATGAAATTATCGGATTTCAGGCGATTACGGCAATTCCGGAGACAGAGGATTATATCAAAGGCCTAATTAACCTCAGAGGAAAGATTATACCTGTCATCGATGTAAGACTTCGTTTTCGGCAGGCACCCTTTGAATACGATGACAGAACCTGTATCATTGTCATTGACGTAAAGTCGACAGTGGTCGGTCTGATTGTAGAGAAGATTGCCGAAGTAGTGGAAATCAGAGAAGAAAATATTTTGCCTCCGCCAAGTATCGGACGTGCGGATAAGGTGCAGAACAAATATGTGTACGGCATCGGGAAGGTTGGTGATTCCGTAAAGCTTTTGTTGGATCCGGATAAGCTCTTGAACGATGATGATATGTCTGCGCTGGAACAGGCGGGCGAAATCAATAATAGTGAAGAAGTCGATGATAAGTGAAAGGAGAATAACTGACATGAGAAACTTAAAGATGAGAACGAAATTAATCTTGGGATTTTGTATCCCTGTTATACTTACCATTGTCACAGTGGCAATAAGTATACTTATAACCTCTCAGGTAATTAGCAATATCAGTGATATGAATCATGAGAGCGCGGCAGCGTTGAATGCAGAGCTTGAAAGCGTTGCGGGACTGGATGATGCGGAAACCGCAAAGTTGATGGATATTGTAAATTCAGGAACGGAAGAAAGGTTGGATCGTATGCACGCCGGTATCAACATTTCTAATGCAATCAGCATTGGTCTTTTGACAATTTCCGTTATCTGTACGGTTGTTATCGCGCTTAGCCTGATTAAGGCGATTGTAAAGTCCGTGAATCAGTTATCCGATGCGGCAAGAGAGATTGCACAGGGTCATGTTGATATTGAGATGGTAAAATTTAACAATGACGAGTTCGGCGATTTGGTTGACGAGTATACAAAGGTAATTGAAAATATCAAATATCAGGCACGCGTGGCAGAAGAAGTTTCCAACGGAAATCTTACGGTGGACGTAAAGCCCAGTTCTTCAGGAGACCTTCTTGGCAACTCTTTGAAGAAGCTTGTAGACGACAACCGCAACACGCTCGGCAATATCAATGATGCGGGTCATCAGGTTACGGTTGGCGCTTCCCAGGTGGCAAGTGCGAGCCAGTCTTTGGCACAGGGTACAACGGAGCAGGCGAGCGCAATCGAGGAGATTACCGCTTCCATTGATGAAATTGCAGACAAGACAAAGCAGAATGCAGAGCAGGCAAATTCTGCTGCGGATTTGGTAAAGACGGCGATTGATGACGTAAAACAGGGTAATGAGCAGATGCAGGATATGATGATGGCGATGCAGGATATTAACAAGTCATCTGAGAGCATTTCCAAGATTATCAAGACGATTGATGACATTGCGTTCCAAACAAATATTCTTGCACTGAATGCGGCTGTAGAGGCTGCAAGAGCCGGTGAGGCAGGTAAGGGA
>CAMWNY010000188.1 GCA_947175775.1 uncultured Lachnospiraceae bacterium
TTTCAATTCTTCCGATTTTTTGTTTCTTATTTTTGCTACAACCGTTAGGCAGTTTTTACAAAACACAATTTCGTTTTTCACCGCCGGATTTCCACAAGAAAACGTGTTCATTTCTGTGGATAATGTGGATAAGTCGGTGTATAAGTCCATTTTTCGCATTTTCTCCCTTCATTTTCTGTGGATATGTTGTGAACGTATGAAAAAATGACGGTTGTGTCATAAAATCATTTTTCTATCTTTTTGTGCAGTTTTTTCAGGGCAAAAAACACGCAAAAAACAAGCAGGGCAGATACAGAAAAAAGGAACACAAACCCCCAAGATTTGTGTTCCAATAATTGCTTTTTCTATTAAAAGATTCTTCTTACCGTAAGAACTTTTCTGTACGATGCATTCGATACGATAATACCTGTCTTCGATGTGCTGGCGTGTACAATCTGTCCATTGCCTACATAAAGACCTACATGACCGGAATAGCATACAATGTCACCCGGCTGTGCATTCTCAAGTCCGCCAACGTCAGATCCTAAACCTCTCATCGCAGATGACGAATGCGGAAGACCTACACCAAAGTTTGCATATACACTCATTACAAAACCGGAGCAGTCCGCACCGTTTGTAAGGCTTGAACCGCCGTATACATACGGATTTCCAACAAACTGTGTCGCATAGTTGATAACTTCCTTACCCATTGCGCTTCCTTCAGACGATGCCGCAGTTCCCTGTGCTGCCGCAATAACTTCCTGATTTGCTTCGGATCTTGCTGCCTGCTGCGCCGCTCTTGCAGACTCGGTTGCCGCCGCTGCTGCCCTTGCTTCTTCGCGCGCCTTTGCTTCCTTCGCAAGTCTCGCTTCCTCTTCCTCTTTCGATTCCGCATGTACAAAGTCTGTTCTCAGACTTACATAATCTCTTGAAACGTAGCCGTCGCCTTCCTCAATGGCAATCTTTACCCAGCCGTCAAGCTCCTCAACTACGACCAATTCTTCTTCAATCGGAACAAGTCCCAACACTGCGGACTCCGTACTTGCCTCCTGACGAACCTTCAGGGTTGTCGTATTGACAATCGCGTATGTTGTTCCGACTTCCTTTGCAAGTGCCTCTGCCTCGTCACCGACAACGCAGAACTCACCTTTCACATAGCCTGTACAGTTACCGGAAGTAATCTTGTACCAGCCGTTTTCTTCTTCAATAAATTCACCAACCGACTTATCATACAGCTTTCCGACAATCTCGCCTTCCTCGCTCGGCATGCTTCTTACGTTCACGTAATTGCTTACCCTTGCGATTACAAGACCCGAAAAGTCCTGCGCTTCCTCAACGGTTTCGGTTTCTTCCTCAGTTGTCTCCTCTTCGGTTACTTCTTCCGTTGTCTCGCTGTCAGCTGTTTCCGTTTCTATATCTTCGTACGTATCGGTAGCCGAAAAACCTGCGCTCGTTCTCACATCTTCGTCATCTGAAGATATATCCGTGGTCTGCTCAGCCTCTTCTGCTTCCTTTATTGCCTCAATCAGCGATTCCATTGTCTGAGTTGTCTCTGTCTCATCATACTCAGGCTCCGCTGCATCTGCCTGCTCGCTATCCTCCTGAACATCTTCCTGTGTAGAAAGTTCAGGAATTGTTTCCGTCTCTATTTCAGCAATTGTTCCAAGAACGTCCTGCATTACATCTGCAGATGCCTTAGACTTCACTGTTGTAGGATTTACAAGGACTGCACTTACAGGTGCATCTGCCATTGCAACTTTCTCTGATGCAAGCAGTATGTTGTGCTGTAATCCTGACACACTTTCGAGATATGCAATATTCTGAATCACATCATCCTGAAGATCCTGTATTGTACTTCCTTGTTCTACTACTGCACCAAAACCTGCCGACGGCATATCTGCCGCACTATGAATCTTTGTCTGAAGCGTCGGTGCATCTGCTGAATTATGAATTTTTGCCTCAAGTGTCATTTGGTATCCGGAAAGAGCCATCGTACCTACAAGGGTACATGCCGCAATCCTAACGCCGCGCTTGTTCATGATTAATTCCTCCAACTGTGGTGTATAAGTTCGTTTGGTGTATTGTATTTTATGTCAATTATTACAAATTTGTTACACCCTTGAAATAAATTATCATATATTTTCGTACTTGTCAAGCGTTGGTTTACCATTAAAAATTGATAATTAAATGTCAATCCAGGGGGATTTCGACCTTTCCTTTCCTTATTTTTACAAAATTATTACATATTTGTGTGTTTTTTTCATACATGACATTTCTTTTTTGTTCCATTTAATGCAAATATAATTTACATAAACAAAGAAATTTTGTAACAATTAATTTATGAACTTTTTGTGAATTTTCTTTCAAATCTTTAGCAAATAATTCTGTACGGCGTTGACTGCGTTTGCTCCGTCCGCTACTGCCGTAATAATCTGCCGCATGGGTTTTAATCTTATGTCACCTGCCGCGTAAATCCCTCTGCCAGAAGCAATACAGTCTTCCCCTGCTTTGATATAGCCGCGTTCGTCCATTTCCACAAGTTCCCGAAACAATTCTGTGTTTGGCACAATGCCTACTGCAATGAATATTCCGTTAACATTTAACTCACTCGTCTGCTGATTCTTCTTATTATATATCATGATTTTTTCGACAGTATTCGTTCCACAGATTTCGGTAACCTCGCTGTCCCATATTATTTCGACATTTTCCTTTGCAAAAAGCTGCTCTTGTAAGCTGTTTACGGCTCTAAGCGTATCCCTTCTGTGAATCAGATAAACTTTCTTGCAAAGCTTTGACAAAAAGATTGCGTCCTCTACCGCAACATCACCTCCGCCGACAACTGCGGCAACCCTGTTTTTAAAAAATGCACCGTCACATGTCGCGCAGTAGGAAACACCCATTCCAGAAAGTTTTTCCTCCCCGGGTATCCCAAGTTTGGAATGGGTTGCGCCAGTGGCTAAAATCAGCGTCTTTGCCTCATAATCGCCCTCATATCCATGCACAATTTTTTTATCACCTTTATCCTCGATGGACTGTACCTCGTCCGTAATAAATTCTGTTCCCAGCTTGTCTGCATGCTCCCTGAATTTATCCGAAAGTCCGCCGCCGGTCTCTCCCATCAGTCCGAGATAATTGTCCACCTCATACGTATTTAACACCTGCCCGCCGCTAATCGGGCTTTGATCAATCACTGCAAATGAAATCCCCGCTCTTGCCGCATATACTGCTGCTCCCAGTCCTGCCGGACCTGCGCCCAGTATTAATACATCATACATTTTAATAATCCTGCTCCTTTCTTAACTTGCAAATTTGCGAATTTGCACATTTCTCCTACATCCACCCGCCGTCAAGCGTGATAACCTGTCCTACAAGATAACCACTATCCTGTTCGCCACACAGCATTCCCACAAGCTGCGCCACGTCCTTTGGTTTTCCAATCCGATCCGCAGGAATTTCTCCGACCAGCTGCGCCTGCTCCTGCCTGTTCAGGTGACCGTTCATATCGGTATCAATCAGCCCGCAGGCAATCGCATTCACCTGAATATTGCTCGGCGCAAGCTCCTTTGCAAGCGCCCTTGTAAAGGCATTCACGCCGCCCTTAGACGCGGAATACGCAACCTCCATTGACGCGCCCACGGTTCCCCAAACCGATGAGATATTGATTATTTTACCCTTTTTTCGCCGTATCATTTCCGGAACCGCATATTTACATGTCAGGAAACATGAACTGAGGTTTATATCAATAACCTCCCGCCACTGCGCATACGACATGTCCGTCAAAAGCCCGATATGCGAAATCCCCGCATTGTTGACAAGCACATCAAGATACGGAATGTCCGCGAACATTCCGGAAAGCTTTTCCTCATCACAGACCGAAAAGCAATATGCCCTGCAATGTATTCCATATGCTTCCTCAAGCGTATGCTTTACATCCAAAAGCATTGCTTCGTTTTTATGACATGTCAAAAACAAGTCATATCCATTCCTGGCAAGCTCCTCTGCGATTGCTTTTCCGATACCTCTTGACGCCCCCGTCACCAACGCTGTTTTCCGTTCCATGCCTCTGTCCTTTTTCCTTAAGCTTTTAAATCATTGCCTCTTCTCATTTTTAATTCTTGAACAATGATATCCTTTTTCTTCAAAAACACTCTTACAATTTCCGCATCAAAATGCTTCCCCGCCTCTTCCTGTATGATGTCAAATGCCTTGTCCAGTTCAAAGGCTTCCTTATAAACCCTCTTTGATACCAGCGCATCAAACACATCTGCCACAGCCATAATACGCGCAGCCAGCGGTATATCAACTCCTGCCCTGCCTTCCGGATAACCGCTTCCATCCCACTTTTCATGATGATAATACGCTACCTCTTTTGCAATCTGCTTCATTTCAGGCGTTGCATTTTTCCCCAAAATGTCCTCAACAATCATACCTCCATAGGCTGCATGGTTTTTCATAATCTCATACTCTTCCGGCGTAAACTTTCCGGGCTTATTTAATATTACATCAGATATTTTAATTTTGCCCACATCATGCAAAGGCGATACTTTCGTAATAATATCCACATATTTTGGTGTCACCACATTCGAATAAAGATGCATATGCAGCATTTCCTGTGCGATAATGGACACATACTTTGATACATTTTTAACATGGTCTCCTGTGTTGCCATCCCTGCTTTCGATTAAAGACGCCATGCCTTCAATCACTTCCCATTGGAAGACTTCCATTTTTTCCGCCTGCGTTCTGATTTCTTCCGTTTGGACGTTTACCTTATTTTCAAGCTCTCTACGAAGCATCTCCAACTGCCGCCTGCGCCGGAATGTATTCACAAGCGTAAATCCAATCCACACAGTAAAGACGATGACCCAAATACCGACCGCAAAAAGATAGAGCAAATACCATGTATTTTCCCAAACATGCGCTTCTTTTCGCAGCACATATTCCTGCTCCTGCAAAATTTGGGTCCCTTCTTCATTCAAAATCTGAATATGCACCGGATATGTTCCGTGATTCAGGTTTGTAACCTGTATCGGTTCCACCTCATAGCTTGAAACCGCTTTTACCCCGTCGTTTATCCCGTCAATAAAGAATTTCGTTCTGACATCGGAAAGCGAATATTTTCTTATGGATGCCTTCACCGTAAAGTTCTTTACATTCGGTGGTATCGTGTACACGCCATCTTCTTGGACAACCGCCGTTCCATCGCTTAGACTGACCGAAATGCCAAACTTATAATCCCTTGACGTATCCAACACTTCCTCCGGTTTAAAGCAGCTTACTCCCTTGTTTCCGCAGAAGAAAATCCGACCGTCCCTATCAATAAAATTCCTTGCGTTCGTCGTAATACTTTGTGTCAGTCCGTCTGTATAGTTGAACAGCTTATATGTCAAAATACTGTTTGTCCGAAGCTGCTCCACATCCACCATATAGATGCCTGCGCTCGTAAGAACATACGCGTTGTTTTTATCAATTAAAATATCAATATTGTCATAATATGGAAAACTGTCCAAATGTGTTATGACATCATCCTTCATATAGCACAACGAATTGCTTGCTACCACGAAAAATCCGTCCGCATACGGCACAAGCCGAAGCACGACATCCGCTGTCAGACCGTCCTCAATGCCGATATTCTTTGCGATTTTACCGTTTTTAATTACATAAATACCCGCACCGTCCGTCGTGGCATAAACGCTTCCGTCCGCACCCTCGCAGAGACTTAAAA
>CAMWNY010000189.1 GCA_947175775.1 uncultured Lachnospiraceae bacterium
GCGGTATTGTTTCAGATATTACATTGAAACCACAGCTTCACCGGATAAAAAGAAAGCCTGTGAAATAGCCCCTATTTTGTCAGGATTGTCAAAACCGCAGGAATTAAGTATAATTAAGTTTAAATAAGGCTTGAATGCTACTTTGCTGTAAGGATACCATTATTCCCATCCAATCCGCCAAAAAGATTTTGCAAAGCTGCTTGATGAAAATGGAATTAGTGGAATTTTTGGTCTATTTCACCGCGCAGCCGAATGATTTTTTCATATATTTCCGGGCGATGCTCCTTTAAGTGTGCATCTAACAGCTCGCGGCGCTCCATAAACCGTTTGGCAAGATTGGGGTGCTCGCGGGCAATTTTTTCGGCAAGGCGGACCCTGCGCCGCTCAAATTCCAGTGCAATCTGATGTTCGTCTTTGCCGGAAATCCGTGCAATTTCCGCAAGATGCGCCTCAAGATGCTCCAGCCATTCGTCCTCGTCCATCTCACCAAGCTGGTTCCAGCTTCCATGTATCAATGTATCAATATCGCCTGTTTTCTGCAATTCCTCAATCTGCATGTGGATTTGCCGTTCCAGTTCCGCTTCGCAGTCCGAACCGTAAGCCCACACAAATTCATGCAGCGTGCTTTCCGCGCGTTTTTTTGCAACCGAACGGTAGCTTGTATGTATGCCTTTTATCGGATAAGGTTTTTCAATGCCAAGTTCCGCAAGCGCCGTTTCAATGGTGCGCCGAACGGCTCCTTTTTGAATCAGGCTGCCGATGCCAAGCGCGCGCATTTGGTCATTTAGTTCCGCCACATGTTCTGTAAGATAAAATGCAATCTTGCGCTTTTTCAGCGATTCGTAAAACAGCATCAGCCGTTCCGCCGCGGTGCTGTCAATGCTTCCAATGCCCGACGCGTCCACAATGACGGCGTGCGTATCATCGGACAGATTTCGTTCAATATCCGACTGGAAAACCCCTACATTTGCAAAAAATAAGTCGCTTGTAAAACGGTAGAGAACAACATGCTTCAACGGATAAACGTGATTAAACTGCGAAAGGTCGTGAAAATCATCATGCCCCGGAATGACGCCCAAAAAACACCTCGGCGGATTGGAGGCGCGCAGAATGACTGCCGTAAAAGAAAGAATAATTCCGACAAGAACGCCGTTTATCGTACCCAAAACCAGTACTGCGAAAAATGCACCCATAAAGATATAAAACTCTCTTTTGCTTGAATGCTTTAGTTTTGCTGCAAGCTTAAATTCCAGTCCGCCAATCAGCGCCGTCATTACGACTGCCGTGAGAACGGGAACCGGCAGATAGCCGATAAAGCCGGTGCAGAACAGAAGTACGAAAATCATGGTTATGCCTGCGATAATGCCTGTAAGCTGTGTTTTTCCGTCATACTGGTCGTTCATTGCCGTTCGCGGCACGGAGCCGTTTACAGGGCAGCAGCCCGTAAATGCGGACGCGAAATTTCCCAGTGAAAACGCGAGGATTTCCTGATTGTCATTCAGTTTATAGCCGCGTTTCAACGCGTAATTATTTTCGGCAAGCAGAGTCTGCGCCATAATTACGACGGCAACGGAAAGGCTTGCGCCGATTGCGTCCGTAAAATGTACGGCAAGCAGATTGGGAAACGAAAAACGCGGAAGTCCGGTCTCGACCGCCGAAAGACACGCAATGCCCAAACGCTCCATCGGAGCAAAATAAGAAAAGAGCGCGCCCAAAGCAATCATCACAACTGCCATCGGAAATTTGGGGCAGATACGCTTTGCCGTAAGCACCACGACAAGCGTAATGATGCCAAGAATGAGGGAAGGCAGGTTAAACACGGGAAGTTGGCTGATTATGTGCTCCAAAAGCTCAAACAGTTCTCCCGTTCCAGCCGTGCCGCCAAAAAGCTTTGGAACCTGCATTAAAATAACCGTGCAGCACACGCCGGAAATAAAGCCGCCCATAACGGGCTTTGATATAAAATTAACAAGCTTTCCGGCACCGAGCACAAAAAACAGCAGCAGCCATGCACCGACGTAAAAAGTCAGTACGGGGACGACCGTCAGTGCTTCGGCGGATTGTGCCTCAATTTCAAAGGATAAGAGCGCTCCGCCAATCAGCGCCGCAGGCGCGGCGTCCACGCCAAAAATAAACTGCGGCGAGGTGGAAAAGAGCGCAAACAAAATAATCGGAAAAACGGAGCCGTAAAGCCCGTAGACCGCAGGAAGTCCTGCAATCTGTGCATATCCCATCGCAATCGGAATGGACACGGCGGCTATGATGATTCCGGCGAGAATATCCTTTGGCAGATTTTTCTTTTCGTAGTTTTTCAGGGTATGTCCAATTTGGACTTGTGCAAAAGAGATGTTCGTGAAAAGCTTTTTCATAACCACCTTGCCCTTTCTTTGTGCAAAATTTTTATTTGGGTCTTACGGTCAGCCGCTCGATGAAACCGTTTTCATCAACGCGCCTTACCGTCGCGATTGCCATAACGTTGTAACCGCCGATAGAGGCGATAAATTCCGCCTGTTCGTCATTTACGACCTCCGCATTGGAAATCAGATATTGACGGAACGAAAATTTATTCTTAAAAAACATGTCAATCGCTTCTCTTCCATATACATGGTACTCATGATGACCGGAGCTGTTCGGGCAGTAGTCGGCGAGGCTTCCCTCCACCGTGAATAATTCCGACAATCCCTTATTATCGCATTTCTGCAATGCATCAATATATTTTTCAATTGCTTTCATATTTTACATGCCCTCCATTTAATATACTTTCTCAGAGTTTAACAGTGCGTCCGTTCCGCCGTCCGTGAAGAGGATAATGCCATTGATACCTCTTGCAGAATCGGATAACAGGAACTTCATAGACTCCGCGATTTCCGCCGGGTCCATCAATGCGTCCGAACCATATCTGGTCGGTATTGGAAGCGCGCTTACCGCAAACTTTGCGGCATCGCTCAAACTGTCGGTCATCGCCGTGCGCACATTTCCGGGAGCAACCGCATTGACACGCACGCCGTTTGCCGCCCATGAAGATGAAATTCTGCGCACCCACCTTGCCAGTGCATACTTTGTCGCCATATACATAGACTGTCCGACTGTTTGGTTTGATGTATCGAACGTGCTTACAATATTGCAGATACGCTGTTCGTCACCGATATTGTTGAGCAGGTCCACAATGTCCATTCTGCCTGTTCCCTGTGAAATCGTGTTGGAAACAGTAACAACAACACTGCCGTGTTTTTTCTTCAAAAGGTCATATACCCCTCTTGCAAGACGTACCGTTCCGAAATAATTGAGCGAAATTACAAGCTCATAATTTCCGCAGTTGCCCGAAACGCCCGCATTACAGATAATACCGTCCAGCCCGTCAGGACATTTCTCATAAAGCCCGTCAATCGCCGCCTGTCTGCCTTCCGGCGTCGCAAGGTTCGCGCAAATATCGCCGCCCTTTAAGTCGATATTGATGACTGTATGGCCATCCTTTCGTAACAATTCAACCGCTGCGGCTCCGATTCCGCTCGAACCGCCTGTCACTGCATATACACTCATGATTACCCTCCTGTTTTATAAAATTTTGTACAACTGTAATTACAGTATAACGCGGTTTTGGGAATTTTTAAATACAAAGTTGTATCTGTATCTGAAATTCTTATTAAAGTTTGACAATAAATTCATGATAGGAGATAATGAAATAAGCAAATTTTATAAAAAGAGGAAAAACTATGCAGACAAACGAACTACTAACCAAAATTGAACAAAACATCTCCAAAGTTATTATCGGCAAGCGTGAAGTCACGCGTCTGCTGCTCGCGTCGCTTGCCGCAGGCGGACACGTCCTCTTAGAAGATGTCCCCGGCACCGGCAAAACAGTCCTTGCAAAATCACTTGCCAAGTCAATGGGCTGCAAATTCGAGCGCGTGCAGTTCACGCCCGACCTGCTGCCGAGCGATGTGACAGGATTGTCATTTTTTAATCAGGAAAAGGGCGCATTCACTTTTAAAGAAGGTCCCGTTTTCACCAATATCCTCTTAGCGGATGAAATCAACCGCGCCACGCCGCGCACACAGTCGAGCCTGCTTGAGTGCATGGCGGAGGGGCAGGTGACAGTGGACGCAGAAACAAGACTGCTGGAGCCGCCGTTTTTTGTTATCGCTACGCAAAACCCCGTCGAGACAATCGGCTGCTTTCCGCTGCCGGAGGCGCAACTTGACCGTTTTATCATGAAAATCAGCATGGGCGGTATGAGCGCGGACGAGGAGCGGGAGCTGATAGACCGCTTTATCACTGCGCAGCCGCTGTCGGAAATCGGAGCTGTGTGCACGGCGGAGGAAATCCGGAAGCTGCAAAAAGAATGTCGGGAAGTTTTTGTGCATGATGATTTGCGCAGCTATATCGTATCGCTTGTGCAGGCGACGAGAAAAAGACAAAGCGCAGCGTCTGCATGGCAGGGAGTCAGTCCAAGAGGAACACTCGCGTTTCTGCGCGCGTCACAAGGCTATGCGCTTGTAGAGGGACGCGATTATGTCGTGCCGGAGGACATTAAGACCGTTGCAGTGCCGGTGCTCTGCCACAGGCTGATTGGAGAGCTTGAGGAAGCGCAGAAGAGGAACCTTGTGGACGGACTGCTAAACAGCGTGGAGCTGCCCACGGAAGATTGGAAGAGGTAACGATGTTTCTGTTTTTATTATTGGGGATTTTTGCGGTGTGGGCGCTGTGGGAATTCTATTATCATCGTGTTTGGCGAAAAGCGGTCGATGTCCGCCTGTGGTTTGATACGGACGCGCTTTACGCCGGAGGACAGACAAAGCTCTATGAGGTGATTGAAAACCGAAAGCGCATGCCGCTGCCCGTTTTGGAAGTCGGCTTTCACACCAAAAAGGAGCTTGATTTTGCCGACACCGAAAATACAAGCGTCAGTGATTACATTTATAAAAGAGATGTTTTTTCCGTGCTCGGTATGCAGCGGATAACAAGAGAGATTGCCGTAAACTGCCAAAAGCGCGGGCATTACGCCGTGAGCGACGCCGATCTTGCCACACATACCCTCTTATATAGGAAACGTTACAGCATAGATATTGAAACGGACGCGTCGATTTATGGCTATGCAAAAATGACAGATGTGTCAGAAATCATGACGGTGTGTGAGCGGATGCTTGGCACATTGCAGTGCGCAAAACGGCTGTATGAGGACCCGTTTGCATTTCGTACGATACGCGGTTATACGACGGACGACCCGATGAAAACAATCAACTGGAAAGCGAGTGCAAAGACCGGCGCGTTGATGGTCAATACATTTGATTCCGTGCAGTCGCAGAAGGCGATGATTTTTTTGGACGTTGCGGATACGGGGATTTTAAAGCAGGAGAACCTGGTCGAGGAAAGCATTGCAGTTGCAGCAACGCTGCTGCGAACGCTTTTTCATCAAAACATAGAAACGGGCTTTGCCTTTAATAGTGCGGGCGGCGGGGAATGGCTGCTTCCGACGAACAGGAAAAGCAGACTGATAGAACTTGAGCGTACGCTTGCCGATTACGATGCAGCAGGCGGGACAAGTCCGTTTTTGGATCTGATTGCAGACGGCAAAAAAATGCGGGAAAGTCTGACAGACGATACACTGCGGATTGTTATTACAAAAAATTATGACGAAACGCTTTGGCAGGCTTTACAGGAAACGGCAAAGGACAGCGCTGTCCTT
>CAMWNY010000190.1 GCA_947175775.1 uncultured Lachnospiraceae bacterium
TACAAAATAACAATACTGTTTACCACCAACATTAAAGTTCTTTTTGGCAACCCACAGTTGCGAATACAGATTTTTGCTTTTAACTGCACTTTGTTGCTGGTAGTCTGTCATTTTCTTTAGCGGATTCTTCAGTCTTTCAAGCACACTTCGCTTAGACGACTGCTTCGGTTGGCATAACAGGCTTTGGCAATATCTTTGGCTTGAATACCACCGCTGAGCGCATGAGGAAAATTACCTCTCAAAATCTAATTGCACTAATTTTTTTCCATTTGGCAACATATGTTCCAACATATTTATTACATGGTAGCCTATTTCAATCATGGCATTTTCTAATGCTTTTTCTTCCATTTGGTGATGGACTTGTTCTAATCCGTCAAAAACGTGTAAGTAAGGAGAATTTGACACCCAGCTATTCTCGGCGTTAATTTGAATAATACAGGAAACATATTTTGGATTTGCACAACGTATTGCTTTCTGAAAACAGGAATAGCCTATATACTCGATAAGCAGATTTGCAATAATCATATCCGCTTGGGGGAGTTTGTCACTTTCATTCAATAAATTGATACACAAACATTCCAATACCCCCTCTAAATCCGGGTATCTGCGAATTACTTCTTTCAAATAAGCAGCATTTACATCTACACCATATACTTTTGAAAACTTATCCTTTGAAATATGTCCAAGACCATTCCCACCCGCAACACCCAATATCATTACAGAGGAAACAGGATAAGAATTAAACTGATCTTCCATCATTTCATTCATAGCCTGTAATTGCATAACAGAAGCAAGTTTCATGTGATTTTCATAATCTGCTAACGAAATTTCTTCCCACGGATTTTTCATTAAATTACCTTCTTTTCATATTTCATTTTGTTTCTTTATGTATTTTTAGCTCCTGGTGCACGACATGCGATACATAACGAAGACAGCGGCATTGAAATAGAACACGCCTCTTCGTATTTTACGATGATAATAATGTCAGCGGCGGAATGTACTCCTCGGTAACTTATCTGCAGTTTCAGGAAGATACGGGCAGTTGGGTTGTGGTGGATACCATTGCGTCTTCGGCAAGTTCATAAACACACCGAGTCTCCCCCGTAAGTTTAAAGTACCTTTTGGAGATCACGCCTTCTTTGGAAATATCCTTTGACAAATAAATGTCAAATTCGGGCATCAATGGATTCACACTTCTTCCTCTGTCTTTTCCAATCTTTCCCGCTCTTGAATCTTATCGCTGTCGGATACAGCAGTAATTGCTGCATATTCTATTTTCGTTCCTGTAAACCGTATCACATATTCCCTGTCTGTTTCGAGGTCTTTTAACATTGCTTTTGATGCCGTGGTGTCAACAGTTCCATGCCAAACGCTTCTCCATAAAACATTGTCAGTCTTGTTATCCGCGATTTCTAAAATGCCTTCTTCGCCTTTCATTTGATACAGAAGGTTTAATTCCAAGGTTTCCATATCCTTCGTAACGTAAAACAGTCTTTCGTCGATGAATGGGTCTGCGTCGTCATAATTTTCTGTCAGTTCCATTTCAATCTCAAACTTTGGGGGCATGGAATGAGTGCTGTTATCATTATTGGAATAGTAATAGTGCACGTTGTCGGAAAGGCTGAATCCGATGTCAAATATGGCAGCAGCACGATTACCCGTAAAATAGATCTCTCCTGTTCCCGCAGGTATCTCGAGCGACTGATTGATAAACATGGTATTGTTATCTGTTATGTCGCGGCTGTCTGCCAAGGTTATAACGGTTCCGTCGGGGGATTGATATACAAGCGACATGTCGCCTTCCATCGGATTAAGGTTTCCCGTAACGGTTATCTGCGCGTCATCGGCTGCTTCCAGCATTGTCAGCGTCTTTTTGTCCTTTAAATAAACGTTGCCGCTTGTCATATATGTTTCGTCTTTTTGCCAGCTCGAAAACGATGAAAAGTAATTTTCCTCTTGTGCCTGCGTGTCATATGTCGCTGCAATTGGATCCTTAACGACTGTATCCGTAACTGTTGCCGTTTCCCAAACGGCAGTTTCATTCTCCGGCTGTTTCCCACAAGCCGACAGGAAACACAATGTACTTATCCCCAATAAATACAACCTGATTTTACGATTATAAGCAATCTTTTTCATAAGCAGCCTCCGTTTTTGTTGTATGATATTTGCTATATTGATTATAGCATTGTTTGTTTAAGAAATGCTTATAATAATGTTTAAGGTTTGCTTAACTTGGAATGATTTTCCCTTAATGTATGCAAAAAACGCCAAAACTTGGTGCTTCATGTTATCAGGCAATTTATATAATTTAACAATGTATTCATTTAATAAGACGGAACATACAATCGTATGTCAGTTGAATAAAAGCAGCGGGCGGAACAGATAGCCGTCACCCTAGTTGGAGATATGGGAAGAAGCACCTCACCTATTTTAATCAAAAAAGGGGCTGTCGGGAAATATTGATATGCTCCCTTTTCTTGAAATCGACTTGTCTAATATACGAAAAGAAACGATAGTGGAGCTAAAACGCTTCCGAAAGGATGCATTTGATATTAAGTCTATATTGAGTAGTGCAACAGATTTAAAATATATGACAATGAATATATAACAATGATTAAAAATGTAATTGCTGAACAATTTGATAATCCCTCTGATCAATTTGTAAAAGTATTATTGAATAAAAATATATACAGTGGTACGAAAACGCAAGCTGTATTGGATAAATTTAAGAAACTTATTCAAAAAGCCTTTGATGAGTATATAAATGATACCATAACCAAACGTTTAAGTACTGTAATCTCTCCTGATGCCATATTATCGCCTGCATCAAAAGTGGAAGATGATATTGAAATAACATTAGAAGAAAAAGAAGTATTGGATTTTGTAAGAGACATTTTAAACACTGACCTTGATATTAAATACAAAAAAACTTCCCGATATGCATATATGCAACTAGGAGATTCATCTCTAAAATGGATATGTCGCGTATATATCAGAAAAGACCAGCATCTATTTACTTTACATAAATTTGAAGACACTACTTATGAATGTGAATACTGTTTTGATGAAATCGAACAACTTGAATCAATACAAAATGTAATTAAAGATACATTTGAAAAGTGTAAAGAATCTTAACTACAAAAACAACCTGAGGGGATTCTTTCAGAATCCAAAGGACAGATGAAATTGCTGAATACACAGAAGATCTGCTGTCAACCGAAAGCTCCACCTATACTGTCATCAAAAGAGAAAGATGAATAAAAACTTGATGAACGTAAGGGTATGGCTAAAAAGCTGTACCTTTTTATTTTATTCTTTTTTCTACGTAATAATACGTATTTATATTGACATACGTATTATTACGTAGTACAATAAAATCATGATAAGGAAAGGAGATACATGAAAATGCCAATGACACCACGCGAGATGATAATACATCTCAAGAAAAATGGTTTTACGGTAGTCGGTCAAAATGGTTCCCATGTCAAAATGAGAAACGATGCAACCGGACGCCAAACCGAAATTCCTTATCATAGCACAGCTCTTAAAAAAGGACTTGAGCAAGCTATATTAAAGCAGGCGGGACTGAAATAGTCCCGCTCTCAAAAAACGGAGGCGCTATATGAAGAAATTATTTTATCCTGCATTATTTCACAAAGCAGAAGAAGGCGGATTTTGGGTTTCTTTTCCTGATGTTCCCGAATGCCTTACACAGGGCGATGATATGACACAGGCTTATGAAATGGCTGTAGATGCACTTGGTTTGGCTCTGACCTGCCGCGAAAAAGAGCAGCAACCATTGCCTGACAGTTCCGATCCGACAACAATTACACCCGAGCACGATGCATTCCTTGTCGTCATTGAATTTGATATGCTTTCCTACAAAAAACGCACCAGCTCTCGCGCGGTAAAGAAAACTTTAAGCATTCCGGAATGGCTGAATGAAGCTGCAATGTCTATGGACTTGAACTTTTCCCAAGTATTACAAGAAGCACTGCTCTCCAAAATACAAGCATAATAAGGAGGTACTTTACTTTTCCTAACCTCGTTAACATTTTTAAAGTTTGTTAAATATTTATATATTTGCAAGATATGAAAAAACAAGAGTAGATTTTATACCATTATATCTGATAAAATATTATTGACGTATTGATAATTACGCGTTATCATTTCATACAAATGATTGAAGCGAAACAGCTTATAGTATCGTAAAGTATATATCGAAGGAGGTTATCGACATGGCATTACCGCAGGAAAAAAACTATACAGTCAATGATATTTACGCCCTTCCGGACGGACAGCGAGCGGAACTGATTGACGGTCAGATGTATATGATGGCGCCGCCAAACCGTATCCACCAAAGGCTTTCCCACCTGTTGGACTGGACAATTGAAAACTATATCCGCAGCAAAAAAGGCAGCTGTGAAGTCTATCCGGCTCCATTTTCCGTATTCCTGAATGAAGATGACCGAAACTACATTGAACCGGATATTTCCGTTATCTGTGACAAAAGTAAATTAACCGAAAAGGGCTGTAATGGAGCCCCTGACTGGATTATTGAAATCACTTCTCCATCCAACCCGCAAAATGATTATGGGATTAAACTTTTCAAATACCGCACTGCTGGCGTCCGTGAATACTGGATTGTTAACCCGCACACGAAAACTGTTACAGTATATGACTTTGAAAAAGGAGACAGGGCAAACCAATACAGTTTTGAAGACGATGTGCCGGTTAATATTTACGAGGATTTCATTATTAATATTGCAAATTTGCTTTCATAGGCATATTTGCGACGTCGCAATTAAATTGAAAATGAGACAGTGACAAATTGTCACCAACTGAATTTAAAATCCCATAAAAGCCAAAACATCGCAACAAATAAAAGCGCCCGATGCCAAAACACCGGGCAGTTTTCATAATATCCCCAAAATGAGACATTACATTCACAACAATATTGTATCATTTCGGGGAGCAGCCTGCAAGCGTTAAATGCGCCGGCTGTTATTTTTATACTTATTTTTTAAGGAGGATTTCATTATGGCTCTTATCTTATGCCCCGAATGTACGCATCAGGTGTCAGACATGGCTTTGGCTTGCCCTTCCTGCGGCTATCCCTTAAAAACTGCTGCCATTGCAGTACCGCAAAAGCGCAAACCCAAAAGGCGCCGCAAACTTCCCAACGGAAGCGGAACATAC
The DNA here is from genome assembly GCA_947175775.1 of uncultured Lachnospiraceae bacterium. Taxonomy (GTDB): domain Bacteria; phylum Bacillota; class Clostridia; order Lachnospirales; family Lachnospiraceae; genus COE1. The sequence goes on from CAMWNY010000190.1 coordinate 5,200, forward strand.
AATCATATGTCACTTGAATAAAAACAGAGGGCGAAACGGGTAGCCGTCACCCTAGTTGGAGAGGCGGGAAGAATCACCCCGCCTATTTTATTCAAAATTTAGACCTCGCACCAATTCATGTACGAGGTCTTTTTTATTATGCAAAGCCTAATCTATCTGTTTTGCTTTTGCGCCACTAAAAGAAAACGATGGATTGTCCCCTCAATAACGCCTTTCTGCTCCAAAAGCTCCTGTGCATGATACAGATTTTCCAGGCAGTCTTTGACATTAAAATCCGGAAACTCCCATTCAATAATACGCGCAAACCAAACAAGCGCGCCGACATCCCCAAATTTTATCGGACGGAATGCTTCTTCTGCCCTTATTATGGAAAATCCTGCGTTTTCAAATGCCGTTTGGGCTATGTTTACATACTGGTTTGGAAAGGGCAAGTCAGGCACTTCGTTTAACAGCAATTCTACCAGTTCTCTGTCATTTTC
>CAMWNY010000191.1 GCA_947175775.1 uncultured Lachnospiraceae bacterium
GAGCGTGAAAAGGCAGTAGTGCATTCGGGAAGACTTTTTGATTTTAAAAATCAATTGCTGTTAATTCGCGCATTTGTCCGGGTGCATGAGAAACACCCTGATTATGTGCTTAAGATTTACGGACCGGACTCCTTTGACGGGACAAGGGAGGAGTTAGAAGCGCTGATTGAGGAAAAGGACGCGGAGCATTACGTCTTTTTAATGGGAGCGAGCGCACAGCTTGAAAAAGACATGATAGATGGCGCGGTTGCGGCATTTTCTTCCGATTATGAAGGAATGCCGAATGCCATGCTCGAGGCGATGGCGCTGGGACTTCCCGTGGTGGCGACCGACTGCCCGCCGGGAGGACCGCGTATGGTCATTGAGAACGAAAAAAATGGTCTGCTTGTTCCGGTTAGGGACGAGCTTGCGCTCGCGGAAGCAATCAACCGCCTAATAGAGGACAGGGCGCTTGCCGTACGGCTTGGCGCGGAGGCGGCAAAAATCGGCGAGGCAGCAGGACCGCAGCGCATTTTTGCGCAGTGGAAGGACTATATCGAAGAAATCACGGGATAAGCGAAAGCGGAAGGAGGCGCAGGAAATGTGCGGAATATGCGGCTTTATATCAAGGAAAGACATTACAAGGGACCAATTAAAGGAAATGAACGACACAATGGTTCACAGGGGACCTAACGACAGCGGCGAGGAGATTTTTGACGCGGCAGGCGGTTATACGGTCGGAATGGCGCACAGACGTCTCTCCATACTGGATTTATCCATGCTCGGACACCAGCCGATGCATTCCTGCGACGACCGGCTTGTGATTGTTTACAACGGAGAAATATACAACTTTTTGGAGCTGAAGGAAGAGCTGAAGGATTATCCGTTCCGTTCTAATTGCGATACGGAGGTGATTCTTGCCGCTTATTTAAAGTGGGGTATCTCCTGTATAGACCGCTTTCAGGGCATGTTTGCGATAGCGCTCTACGACAAAAAAACAGATGTTCTATATTTGGCGCGGGACCGGATTGGAAAAAAGCCGCTGTATTATTGGATTGACGGGGAAAATATTGTCTACGCGTCGGAGTTAAAGCCGATTATGCACTGTCCCGGTTTTCCAAGGATCATCAACAAGTCCGTAATCAAGCGTTACATGTATCAGCAGTGTGTCAACGAGCCATATGCAATTTTTGAAAATGTTTATAAGGTAGAACCCGGACAGATTGTGGAGTTTTGCCAGGGAAAACTCAAAATGCAGAAGTATTGGGATATTGCGAAGGTTTATGCCAAAAAAAAGCAGGAGCCGGTTGGCACCTATGAGGAGGCAAAGGAGGAGCTTAAGGCGCTGCTAAAAGATTCCGTCAAAAAACGGATGATTGCCGACGTTCCTGTAGGCGCGTTTTTAAGCGGCGGCTATGATTCCTCGCTTGTGACGGCGCTTGCGCAGGACATCAACGGAAGCGTTCCTGTAAAAACGTATTCTATCGGTTTTAACGAGGAGCGTTACAATGAGGCAAAGTACGCAAAAGAGGTCGCAAAGCACTTGGGTACGGACCACACGGAGCTTTACATTGACGAGCGCGCAATGTTTGATATGGTGGACAGCATTCCAAAGTATTATGACGAACCGTTTGCGGACAGCTCCCAAATCCCTTCCATGCTTGTGGCGGGGCTTGCTGCAAAAGATGTGACGGTTGTGCTTTCCGGTGACGGCGGCGACGAGTTTTTCTGCGGATACAATATTTATGACAATGTTGCGCAGGCGCAGAAACTGGATGTCCTTGGAAATTTGACTTACGGCGTCTGCAAACTGCCGCCTTTTCGTCACATAGGGCTGTTTGAGAAGCTTCCGTTCCGCGTACAGGTGGTGGCGGGAAACCATGACAAAAAGACAAAAACGCAGCTTGGCGGAAGGACATACATGAAAGTCATTGACGAAATGCTTGCGGAGGGCGGCGTACCCTTTAAGTTTCCGATAGAAGAGAAATACGGGGAAAACAACTGGCAGGCACGCCGAATGCTTCTAGATGAGGAAACTTATCTGCCGGGAGACATCCTGTGCAAGGTGGACAGGGCGTCAATGAAATATTCGATTGAGGCGCGCTGCCCGATACTGGATGTGAACGTTATGGAGTATTCCTACAGACTCCCCCACAAATATAAATATGCAAACGGCGTTAAAAAGCGTATTTTAAAGGATATTGCCTATGACTACATTCCAAGAGAGCTGCTCGACCGCCCAAAGGTGGGTTTTGGCGTGCCGCTCGATAAATGGATGCGGGGACCGTTAAAGGAGAGGCTTTTGGAAATGTGCAGCATGGAATATCTGAAAAAACAGGGGATTTTTGACGCTGCATACGTGAACGGTTTTATCAGTGAATATTTGAAAACAGGGGATAAAGGGCCTGCATCGGGCGCGAACTACTCAAAGACTGCATGGTCATTTTTTGCCTTTCAACAATGGTATGGCGAATATATGTGCACATAAACCATGCATAAACATAAGGACTAGAAGAAGTATGAAACGAATTGCACTATTTATCAACTCCCTGCAAAAGGGGGGCTCGGAGCGGGTTATGGTAAACCTCGCCGAGTATTTTTACAATCAGAAATATGACGTTATTTTAGTTACACAATATAAGCGTGAGAATGAATACGAACTTTTGCCGCAGATACGGCGCATTTACTCAGAGCCGGAGGAGGAGGCGCTTACGGGAAGCCGCATTAAAAATTTTCTGCTTCGCTTTCGCCTGTTGCGGGATATTTGGAAAAATTATCAGCCGGATATTATACTTTCTTTTTTAGGGAAAAATAATCTCATGGCGATTGCAACAGCAGCTTTTCTGCCTGCAAAAGTTGCCGTATCCGTGCGCGGAGAGCCGACAATGGAGTACGAGGGACGGCTGATGCAGTTTTTGGCAAAGCGGATGTTTCGCTTTGCAGACGGCGTAATTTTGCAGACAGAGCGCGCAAAGGAGTTTTTCCCGAAAGCAGTGCGCAAAAAGAGCGTCATTCTCAAAAATCCGCTCAATCCGGTGTTTTTGGAACAAAAACCCGTGCTGCAGCGCGACAACGTAATTGTGGCGGCAGGGCGGCTTGACGAGAACAAGAATCATATCATGCTCATTCATGCATTTGTGAGAATTGCAGGCGAGTATCCTGAAATGAAACTGATAATTTACGGAGAGGGTGAACTGCGGGAACGCCTTACGGCGCTTGTCGCTGAAAAAGAGCTTTCGGACAGGATTATGCTTCCAGGAAGCATCGACCATGTGGCGGAGGAAATCGCGCGCGCAAAAATTTTTGCGCTGACTTCTAATACCGAGGGAATGCCCAATTCGATTATTGAGGCGATGGTTCTAGGAACGCCCGTCATTTCCACGGACTGCCCCTGCGGAGGACCTGCCGCGTTGATTGAAGACGGGGTAAACGGTCTGCTTGTGCCGGTCGGAGACGCTTATGCACTTGCGGATGCCATGCGAAAGCTTCTTTCCGACAAAGAGCTTGCGCATAAAATCGGTGAGAATGCACGTAAACTTGCCAAAGAACTTGCGCCTGAGAACGTGGACAGGGAATGGTTGGAGTATTTGACGCAGCGGTTATAGTATTTTTATGATCATTTTTTTAATTTTTACAAATTATATTGTACTTTTCTATCCAAAATGTTAGAATAATAACAATGCATAGTTATGTAAAGTTAAAATGTTTCAATAATCTTTTATGCAGGCTGATAGAATGATCATACAAATAGTCAATTGGAGTAAAGGATGAAAAAAACGCAAAGGCAGCAGATAGAAGAACTGAATAGACAAATAGAACAGGCGCATGACCAAATCAAAAAATATATAGAACAGCACAGTATACAGTCTGCAATACAGCTTTTGGAAGAGTGTCAAAACAGCGGCATTACGATAGGGACTTTGATTGAGGCGGCAGAAGGCGAGGGGCATCCGACAGTAACACTGTTAGAACAGTACTGTGAGCTGATTTACCAAATCCATGAAGATTTGCTCAATCGAAAAGACAAAGAAGTCAATTCGGCAAAAATATATAAGCTCTTAAAACAAAAATTCATTAAAATAGAAAACAGTATTAAAAATGATATTGTTATCAGGAAAGAAGCAGTATTTCTTCCGTATAAAGCATCTATGTGGGATTCTCTTGAGAGCGTTTGGAAAGCTGCAAACGAGGATCCCGATTGTGATGCCTACGTCATTCCAATACCGTATTATGATAAAAATCCGGATGGGAGTTTCAGGGAAATGCATTACGAAGGGGATCAGTACCCCGATTATGTTCCGATTACAAAATATGACGAGTTTGATTTTGGGATGCATCGTCCTGATATAATCTTTATACATAATCCTTATGATAATATGAATTTTGTGACAAGCGTACATCCGTTCTTCTTTTCTGACAATCTGAAAAAGTATACGGATAAACTGGTATACATTCCCTATTTTATCCTGGATGAAATAAAACCGGATGAAGATGAAAAAATAGAGGGAATGAAGCATTTTTGTACGGTTTCAGGAGTGCTGAATGCAGATCAGGTAATTGTGCAGTCGGAGGATATGAGGCAGGTCTATATTAAAGTGCTTATGGCTGCCACGCATAACAATTCAAATGCTGCCTTAAAGTATTGGGAGAATAAAATTCTTGGGCTTGGGTCGCCCAAAATTGATAAGGTTTTGAGCGCTAGAAAAGAGGATTACTTGTCATGAAAGAAAACAGGCAGAGAAGTGTGCTGTTGATATGCAACTATTTTGCACCCGATAATACAATTGCGGCAGTGAGGACAAGCAAACTGGCAAAGTATCTGAGGCGATACGGATATGAAGTGGTGGTAATTGCGGAAAAAAAAGATGCCATGGACAGGGACGTGATTTTAGAGAAAGATACGGAGGGCATAAAAGTATACCGTGCACGGAATTCCAAAGGGTATCAGTACTTTTATAAAAAATATGCTCAGATAATAGGACCGCATAAAAGAAAGCGGTTTCAGAACTTAAAGAACCGGTATAAAGTGAATCGCAGAACAGGGAATACGGAGTTTTATCCGTTTGAAACAGCATACCCTTTTTGGGGAAGTTTGGATTACATGATGGGGCTAATCAAACAGTATGATTTGTTTTTGGACATCAAAAAATGTCTTAGGCATCTTCGGGATTTTGACTACATGATTACATCTTACGGGGATGCGTTCAGCATATTTGCAGGGAAATACTATCGCAAATACCACAAGAAAACACTGTGGATATTTGATATCAGGGATGCAGTTTACCGGTATAAGTTTACGCCCAGTTATGTCAGCATGATTGCCAAAGGATATGAACGGCAGATATGGCGGATGGCGGATTGCATCACAGGCGTTTCCGAGGGAATATGCAGAAGGGTGCCGCAAAGGTACCGCAGTAAGGTACACTGCCTGACAAATGGTTATGACGTGTCAGACAGAATTGGGCTGGATACGGCAAGGCTGGATAACGGTAAAATGGCATTTACATATACGGGTTCTATGTATGGGGGACTTATGGACTTATCGGTGTTTTTCCGGTGTATCCGGGATGCGGCGGCACATGGAAGGATAGATGAGGACCGCATTGTATTCCACTTTGCAGGAAATGCCCCGGCATATGAGATTTTTAAAAGCCAGGCACAAAAGTACGGGCTTGAAAAAAACTGCGTCACGCACG
>CAMWNY010000192.1 GCA_947175775.1 uncultured Lachnospiraceae bacterium
CTCCAAGTCTCTGGATGCCTTTACGGAGCACTACCAGAACTGGTGTAAACGCAAAGGCTATAACTTTAGTGCCGCCAAAGCAGCGGCTATTTATCAGCTTTCCTCTGACATGATCGCCGTATTCCCAAAGGATGGCAGCACGAAGCTGCTGGTACGGCAGGCTGTGGCAATGCTGAATACTGCATCTGAAACGGTGGAATCCCTCCGTGTGAAAATGGACGAAACCGCATCCACGCTGCCAGAATACCCTGTCGTCATGGCAATGAATGGTGTCGGCCCCACGCTTGGTCCACAGCTCATGGCTGAGATTGGGGATGTGACGCGTTTTACGCACCGCGGTGCACTGACTGCTTTTGCAGGCGTTGACCCCGGAAAAGATGAATCCGGACAGCACGTCCGTAAAAGTGTGCCTACCACAAAGAAAGGCTCTCCTTATCTGCGCAAGACCCTCTTCCAGATCATGGACGGCCTTATCAAGCGTTCTCCCGTGGATGATCCCGTTTATGCTTTCATGGACAAGAAGCGGACACAGGGCAAGCCTTATTACGTCTACATGACTGCTGGGGCAAACAAGTTCCTCCGCATTTATTACGGGCGGGTAAGGGAATATCTTTCCGCACTGGCGGAAGCCGAAAATAGCTAAACAAATGTCCTTGCTTTTCATCAGACCAGCGTATTGCGGTGGTCTGTTTGTGGTACTTATTTTTCAACCTGTATAAAATTTTCAAAGTTCACAAATTTCTGCTTGACTTTTTATTTGCAGACTGTTTCATCATCCATCTCCTCCACACCCTCGCGCAAATCCGGCGCGGAAATACACACCTCGCAGGATAAATCGCCAAGCTGCTCAAAACACGCAAGATACGACACTGCGTCCCGTTTTCTGTTTGTTGCAAGCATTGCCTTAAATCCCGTATTCTTATACCCATCCATAAAATGGTTATTAATGTCCAATGCAATCCGCCTGATACGTGCCTGCGTGGAGGAAAGGCGTTTCATGCAGCTCCACTTTCTTTTTAAATCCCTTTTTTGACTATCCGTAAGCCGCTTTGTTGTCTGTTCAAACCATAAATCAATATTTTCTTCATCAACGGACTGCTCCACAAATCTCCCTTCATAAATTAACGGGACAATCGCTTTATCCGCAACGCCATCCTTAATCGTATACTTGTGTATCAGCTTTCCAAACTTTGTCATGGTGTTTTTCTCTTTTTTCATAAGAGGCGTTCCTGTAAAACCAATATAACAGGCATTTGGAAACACAACCCGCATTTTTGTTGCCAGCTCCCCATAATTAGAACGGTGGCTTTCATCTACAAGCACAAAAACATTGCGACTCATATTTTTTAGTCCGCTGCTTTCCACTTTCTCAAACTTATTGATAATGGTTGTAATAATGTCCGCTTTTCCTTTATCAATCAATTCAAGCAGGTTTTTGCCGCTCGTTGCTCTTGCAGGTTTGCATTTTGTATGTGTAAACGTCTTGGCAATCTGCTTATCAAGTTCTTTCCGGTCAGTAACAATCACGACTTTTGGTTCATCGTGTGCCATTTCCAGCAGAATGTATTTTGCCAGCATAACCATTGTAAGTGATTTTCCGGAACCCTGCGTATGCCACACAACGCCGCCCTGTCTGTTTCCCTGCGTATCATCCGTATTAATTGTTTTAATAATTTCTTTTACGGCAAAATACTGCTGATAACGGCAAATTTTTTTAACGTTTGCATCGTACAGTACAAAATACTTTGTGATTTCTTTTAACCGTTGCAGGGAAAAAAGCGATATGATATTTTCGTCCTGTACTGTGACGGTTCTGCCTGTTATCCATTTTACTTTTGCACACTCAAGGAATGATGTATCCTCCTCCTTCCAAACGCTCCAATACTTCTTTTCTGTACCGACTGTCGCATATTGAACGGCATTTTTGTTTGTCGCCATTACAATCTGCACATATTTAAATAGCTGCGGAATATAACTACTCTGCTGATTACGCCGCATTTGGTCTATACTCTGTTCTACCGCGACATAAGGCGCTTTGCATTCGATAACAGCGAAGGGAATGCCGTTTACAAAAAGGACAATGTCAGGGATTGCCTTATGACCGCCGTCACTGCTTTCTACGAGGTATTCTTCAGTTACATGAAATACATTGTTTTCAAAATGTTCCCAGTCAATATATTTTAAGTCAAAACTTAAAACTTTTCCGTCGCCGACTGTCTCCTGATAGCTTTTTCCAAGCATTAAAGCGTTATATATTTTTTCACTGGTTTTTAACAGTCCATCTGTTAAAGGCCCGTCCAAATCTTCGATTGCACGCTCAATATTTGCTGACGAAAACTCCTGATCTATACCGCCGAATGTAATATGGTTTAAATCGCGGAGCTGACTGCGCAGAATGTCTTTCAATAGGACTTGATATTTACTGCCGCGTTGTAAGGTGCATTCTTTTGGAGACAGGTATCTATATCCCAGTTTTTGCAGTAATTCCAGTGCCGGTTTTTTGCTGATATTTTTTTCGAGGTATAAACTGCCGTCCATTGAAATCCTCCTTTCCTGTTTTGGTTACAAATTTATGAGGTTGTATAATGTATCTGCTAAAAAAGTGTTGTAGTTTTAAATTGACATACTTTCTATATATTAAGGGACGCGTACAATTCCTGTAAGAAGGAGTTGCATGATTGCTTTTTTTTCCTGTTTGATTAGGTCGAGTTTTTGTTCTAATAAATCAATTTCTTTATCTGCTGTTTCCAAAAGCGCAACAATTTGTTCTTGTTCGTTATATGATGGAAGATTAATCTTAATTGCGCATAAATCATTAAATTTTAATGTTTCACGAACACTTCCTGAAAGTTGAGATTTCATTCGCTGGTTAAATTCTTCTGTTTTTACGTAATACATAAAATACTTTTCATGTAATCCGTACTTTGTTTTTAAAACAACATACATTGGACTGATAACGCCTGATGTTTCTTCCGTATAAAGGGCAATAGAACCAACATTTATTCTTGATGGATTATAAGCAATATATCCCTTTCGAACAATCTTATAGTTTGACAAGTCACTGCTTGCAACATTCTTTCCGAATTGAACACTTTGATTGATAAAACCAAATTTATTGCTGATACTTTTAACATCGGATATAGTTGACGATTTATTTTTTTCTGTCACCTCTTCTATAAAATTTTTCAACTTTTCTTTTTTCCACTTATCCCTGTGCCCTGCCAGCCTTTTCTTTCCGGTTAGTGAATTCTTCATTAACCATTTCTTAAAACGGATTTTATCATATATCATTGTTTTCAAACATCTGATTTTATCATCATACAATTTCAATATATTGACAATCTTCTCCTGTTCCATTAATTGAGGGAGAATTACTTTAAATGATGACAGTTCTTCTTGATTTACTTTCGGCATTTTCGTTCTCATTGAGCAAGATATTGCCTGTTTCAAAAAATTATCAGACAAAATATAATAATACAAATAACTTCTTTGCACCTTATCTTTCATATGAATCACATAACAATCCGCACTGCATATACCACAAAAATCAGGCATACATACTTTATTAAGCTTAGGTCTAATCTTGCTATATATAATACTGTCATTATCAAAAACAAATTTACCTGAGATTAATCCCTGTTCCTTTGCCGTTTGAACTCTAGAAACTATTCCTGTTTCTTTCTCAATATTTTCAGGACCAATATGTTTCATATTATTATACGGCATTTTCTTTGGATCAACCAGTCCTGTTGATATACTTGCACATTCATCAAAACGCGCAATTTTCCAATCAACAGGCATCATTCCAATTATTGTTTTTTTATATCCTCTCGGAATCTTACCATGTTTTATTAATTTAATACGCTCTATTATCTCTTCACGCATTCTTCCACCACCACTTTATTTATATATCGCTATAACTTCTACTTTTATCACTGGTCCATCAACAACAATTGGTTCTAAGCCCAAATCAAAATACTCTTCCTCACCAAGCTTTTCAAGTTGTTTTTCAAACCTGTCATAATCCCTTATAATATTTTTTCCTCATTTAAATAAACAAAGCTTCTAAACATATGTTCCTCCTTTATCTTCCTCTAAACCTACCCAACTCCTCTATCTTCCTATCCTGTGTATTATTCCTTCTCTCCAGTTTCTTAATATCCTCAGCCGCCGGAAGTTCCTCCGGTTTGATGCCCCGCTCTCCAAGCATCTTCCGAATCCCTGTGTTATTCTGCACATGCTCTGTTGTAATCGCATTTTCGCCTTGTAAATCCTTCTCCTCCACATTATAGTTCGTCATTTCCGTTGCAAGATTTTTGGCTGCTATTGTCAATGTCGGTAAAAAATCCGCTAACGGTCTGTTATCCTTCACCCCTAATTTTGTCTTCATTTCCTTTGTTGTATATCCTCCAAACAGCGCCTGGTCTCCTTTGGAGCGAATCCTTGCAAATCCACTGTCGTCCACTCCACGTTCATAAATATTCTGTGATAACCTTTTCTCTGATTCCTTTAGCCTTCCCCTTACTTGTGTGCGTTCAATATATGCAATTCGTTCTTCAATGAGTTCCTGTTTCCTCGTCTGTACGGCAAAATAGCTTTGTGCAAATGCAATTTCTTCTTTGCTTGTATCACCGTTCATTGCAATTAGATAGCAGGCATACCGCGTAAGCATATAATCTTTAACCTGTCGCTGTGCGCCGCTTCCTAATGCGACCATTTTCGTGACCTCACAAAAATGGTTTAAAGGTTCAATTTCTGAAGTTTCACAAGATTCTATCGCATGATTAATTACATTTTCAAAATTTCTCCATTGTTCGTATCCAAGCAGCCCCATTAAATCTCTCGCATACCAAAATTCAATGTTTTCTTCTGTCTTTTTCGCTACACTGTCAAATTCATTCATTATTACAAGAATTCGTTTTTTATCCATAAAGTTCCTCACCTTCATTATGCAATATTACTGTTTTTATCAATTTGTCGGCGCCGCCAAATTGATAATCATTCATCACACACTCTCTTTACTTCTCATATCAACTACTATCAACCATTTTGCTGACCTCAGCAAAATGGTCTAATGCCTTAAACTCCCCTACAACCCAAGTTCCTTCAAATAAATATCCATCTGAGCCTGCACCTCTTTTAACTCCGCATCTATTTTCGCAATATTCGCCCGCACCTCATCAATATCAATCAGTTCCTCCTCCTCAAACGTATCAACATAGCGCGGTATATTCAAATTATACTCGTTTTCCCTGATTTCTTCTCTCAATGCCCTATACGCGTATTTGTCTACCGTCTCATACGCTTGATACGTGTGGACAATTCTATCAATATCTATATCCCGCAAAAGATTTTGGTTCTTTCCTTTTTCAAAATTCCCCTCACTGCTTGCATCAATAAACAAAACATCTTCACGTGTGCGCCCTTTTCGGAACACTAAAATACACGCCGGAATAGATGTCCCATAAAAAAGGTTTGCGGGAAGTCCGATTACCGCGTCAAGCAAATTCAATTCAATCATTTGCTCCCGAATCCGCCCTTCTGACGCCCCTCGGAACAAGACGCCATGCGGCAGTACAACTGCCATTCGCCAGTTATTTTCATCTAAACTGTGGAGCATGTGCAGCACAAACGCATAATCCCCCTTACTGGAAGGCGGCACACCCCAGTCAAA
>CAMWNY010000193.1 GCA_947175775.1 uncultured Lachnospiraceae bacterium
ATTCTAATCCGTTAAATTTACTTCCCGCAGCTCTGCCGGCATCTTTTTTTAACTCAGCGGAATTGTTTTCCCACGTTTCCCTTTTGCTGGTTACGCCTGCTTTCTTAATCTCGTGTGAATTGTTTTCAGACTTCCATCTGCCCTCCTGAGAAATCGTAACTTCAACACCTGATTGCTTCTTTTCCTTCTCAAATCCTGTCACTTTTAGATGTGCAAATTCATTGTTATTAATTGAAGAATTTGTCTGTAACTGCGGAAACACGGTTTGATTCATATTAATACTGATATTGTTGGACATATCTTTTTCCTCCAATTATTTTTTATTTGACAATATCTGCGCATTATCTTGGAATTCCTGAGAAATCACTTAATTTCAACAAATAAAAGCTGTCAAAATAAACTGCATTGCTATTATTTGAAGCAGAAATAATCACATCCAGCATATCATAATAATGCGTAGAAACAATGGCAACATGGCTTAAGCCTCCAAGTGCACGATTTAAATATACATGCATTGTGAAAAATCCATTTTCACCAGTAACCGCAGAACCATACACTGTACTCATATCTGGTCGGTTAATTGCTGCCCACTGTCTGTCTGTTATAACAGCATCGATTTTCACATTTGGAGCTGCATATTTATTTCCTACACCGTCTTCATAATAAGCCCATCCCGTAATCGTAACTTCATTTGGTCCATATTCATTCTCATCTATGCGATAATGCGTTCCCTGATCGTAGGTCACCTTAGCCGCGTTATGCCCAGAAAACTTTGTAATCTCAACCTTATCTACTTTTGTAACAGGTGTAACAGAAAGCGTATAGGCAGGATACTCCGCCGCATTAAAATTGCTTAAGGTATTTGTGCATACCACTCGGAGGAAATAAGTACCCGCTGGTAAATCAATCTCTCCGCCCTTGCCGTAGGCAACCAACTGCATTGCATAATAATCGGATGATAAATTCTTATATATCTCAGTAGTATAATCATTCGTTTTTGAAACAAAATCCATATCTACTCTGATTTTGTCATAGTAAAGACTGTCAAGCACCGTAAAGGAATACCAATCATTATCAATAGCTGAATTCAATGCTCCCGATATACTGGCTCCTGATTTACCTAAATTCAACGCCACTGCTTCTTTGGCATTCTCATTCGGCTCGTTATTCTCTGAATAGTTTGTTGCGATTGAAAATTCCAGTTTATATTCTTCCGTATCACTGCCTCCACTAGAAGAAAATACACCGATATATACTTTTTCATTGCTTACTGCCTTATAGCCAATTGATTCTGATAAGGTTTCCGATTCATTTAATAATGTTATGTAATCGCTTACTTTTATCACTGTTAACGCAGAATCATAAAGCACCAAATCATAATCAATTTGATTATTGCCTGGCAAAGTCAGTCTTGCCTGCAAATAACTTCCGGCGGGGAGTTCTGCTGTATACAAGGCATAATCACCCGACTTTGACAGATAACCGGAAACCGTTCCAGTATACAATTTACTGTCTGTATCATCACTTATAGCTGATATCTGCTCTTCACTGCCATATATTGTGGGTTCCTCTCCGCTTGTTGTAACATCAAGCTCTTCAGCGGTCAAACTTTTTCCGGATGCAACCTCAACATTGTCTAAAATACTAAGTTCCATATCATTTTCTAGCAAATTTTCCTGAACTTCATTTTCTGCTGCGAAAACATATTGTGTTTCCAATATAGTCATCAAGACCAATGCCATAAACAATGCATACATTTTTAATCGTTTTAACTTTTTCTTCATAAATTCTTTCTTTCCAATGTTTTGCAAACATTTTGTTTCTTAAACATTTCTAAATTGTACTTTGCTGCTTTTTTAATTGACGTCTATCCAATCCGGATCAACCCAACAGCCTTGTGTCTCATTCCATCTGCGGTATTGCAACACACCATTATTTAATCTCAGTTTTCTTACAATAACATCTGCTCTTGGCACATTGGCTCTGTCCATCTGCAATACAGAATCGGATAGATATGTAGCACTGTTTTCATATGCCTGCACACTTTGTATGGGACTTACTACTATTATAAAAGCAACTGAAAATAAAATAAATTTTTTCTTCATTCTAATCACCCCCTTTCATAGTTACACCTTCTTCTAAAAGAATTTTTACCGCATCTTCACTCATCTCTGTCTTTGTACCGGCAACATGAAGAATATAGGTATTCCCCTGCTTCGTAATATACGCATTTCCCGCATCTATACTATAAACATTTGTATCTGTTTCAATCTCAGACATCGGCGTTTCATATTTTGATTGGAAAATAAAAGAATACGATATCACCAAAACCACCAACATCATGAACGCTGCAAACACGCTTGCGCGGTTTTTCTGCACGATTTTCCTATCCGCCACAATCTGAAAACGCTCTAGCAGACTTGCCGAATGATTTTCCACAAGTCCTGCAACCCCGACATACTGTTCAGTCTGTCTGCTTTCCCGAAAGGCATCCAGCATAACCGAAAGATAATCCGCCCTCTCATTTTCGTTCAGATATTTGGAAACAGACAAATCACACCTGATTTCCATACTTTGATTAAGATCTTTTCTCAATAAATACACAATCGGATTCCACCAATAAATCCCACAGAGCACCGTTATCAGTGTCTTTAGTAAAATGTCGTTATTGTGAAGATGTGTATATTCATGCAGCAAAATATACTGTAGTTCCTTTCTGTCGTATTCTTTATCCGGCAAAAGAATCCTTTTTTTGAAAATACCAAGACAGCAGGGCGATTTGACTTGCGTTGTCTTAAAAACCTCTATACGGCTTCCTTTCTCTAATGAATCCAATACGTTTAGTATCGCCATGCTCTCTTCCCTTTGGAACGTATGGATATAGTGAGTCACACGGCGATACTGAACCAAATATTTTGACAAAATCAATCCCATTCCAATCATCCATATAGTAATAAACAATTCATAAAACCGCACAAAACCAATTTGGTAAAACAGTGTGTCACGAATCGTATTGAAAATCGCACCTCCCGACACAACGCGCGTCCACGGCAGTTCAATTGGCAGTACGACCCTCACTGCGCAAAACAAATAAAGCAGTATTACTGTGGAAATGCTGCATATATAAAGTAGCCTTGTTTTGGTACGCCCCAAATAAAAGAATGCAATCAATATGCTGCTCCACAATACTGTCATTAAAACGGAAAAAACGCTAATTTCCATCCCCCTCTTCTCCTCTTTTTCGAAGTGTATGAATAATTTCCTCAAGTTCCGCGATGACCTTATTGTCCCATTCCTTTCCACTTTTACCTGTCACACCCAAAAACGCAGCAGTAATATTTGCAATTGCATTGATGTCCAATCCGCGTTTCATCATAATTTCTGCATAATATTCTTCTTTTGTCAAAGCAGGAATCAGTTTTCTTGAATACGCCTTTACGGACTTTTCAAGCCCGATTATTTTAAGGTATCCCTTATCTGAAAGTGTCCGGACCGTCTTGAACAATGTGGCAGTATTCCAACCGTCCGGTTCCAATTTTTCCGCCATTTCCCCTGTAGTCAGCGGTTCATTTATCTCCCATAAAACATTTAAAAGTTCCTCTTCCCTTAATGTCAGGCAATCTTGTTTTTTCATTATAATCCTCCATTCTTAAAAAATAATATCGATTATATCTTTTTTATAATTGTTATATCTATTATATCGTCGTTTCGCTTAAATTCTTAATCTTTTTCCAAAATTTTTTCGTCTCCTTTCACAAGCAATAAAATAAGCTGCAAAAACGTTTTCCGCAAAATAGGAAAACGTTTTTGCAGCTTATAAATTATCAACAACACTTGCAGCCATTCCTTCAAAATACCGTTCTTTTGTAAACCTCTCCGACATAATGCGTTTACCATATCCCGTTTTCTGACCGAAAACCGCCATTTTGCGCCTTATGTCAATTACGCTGAAATAATGTTCTGCACCGCCTCATAAATCCGTTTCGCCGTATACGGCTTGTTCATAATATACAAATGGATTCCGTCCACATCATGCGCAAGCAAATCAATGATTTGATCTATTGCATATGCAATTCCCGCATCGCGCAACGCCGCAGGACTGTGCTCATACCGGTCCATAATCCGCATAAACTTTTTCGGAAGCTTAATCCCGCACATCTTTACCATGCGCTCAATCGACTTTCTGTTTGTCACAGGCATAATCCCTGCCTGTATCGGAAGTGCAATCCCCGCCGCCCGCGTCTTTTCAAGAAACCCGTAAAAATCCTCATTGTCAAGAAAAAACTGCGTAATCAGCTGACTTGCACCCGCATCCGCCTTGCGCTTTAAATATGCAATATCCTGTGCAAGGCTTTCACTCTCCGGATGTCCTTCCGGATAACACGCCGCAAGAATATTCAAATCACTATGCGCACGGATATATGCAATCAGCTCGTCCGCATGCTTGAAATCCCCCGTCGGAACCGTGTCCTGTACCGCATCGCCCCGCAGTGCAAGCACGTTTTCAATTCCTTTTTCGTTCAACTCCCCGATAATATGAAGCACTTCGTCCTTAGAAAGATCCAAGCCTCGTAAATGCGCAACACTCTCAATTTTGTACTGTTTTTTTACAGCCGCCGCAATATCAAGCGTTTTGGCGCAGTTTGTTCCGCCGCCCGCGCCGTATGTAACACTGATAAAATCGGGACAAAGCCCCTGTAACCCGCCAAGCGCCTCATAAATCGTATGCGCATCGTCCGTCGTCTTTGGCGGAAAAACCTCATAGGATAATACCTTTTTTTTCTTAAATAATTCTGTTGTTTTCATCATTTGCCTCCATACTTATTTTTTATTTAAACTCACAATCTTTTACTCCTTAAAATCCATACAATCTACAAAGGAGACCATGACTCACATAAAAGCCATAGTCCCCCTTATCTTAATGCATCCCTACTCCTATAAGATATGTTTTTTTAACAAAGAAATCACTTCATCCAAATTAATCGGTTTCGCAGTATGCGCGTTCATACCGCACTCAAGACACTGCTGTATGTCTTCTGAAAACGCATCTGCCGTCATCGCGATGATTGGTATCGCCTGTGCATCAGACCGCTCCAACGCGCGGATTGCCTGCGTTGTTTCGTATCCGTTCATAATCGGCATACGAATATCCATAAGAATGACATCATACTGCCCAGGCTCGGACGCTTGGAATTTCTCCAAACAGATTTTTCCGTTTTCCGCCCACTCCAGTTCCATGCCAACATCTGTCAAAAGCTCCTTTAAAATCTCCCAGTTTAAATCGTTGTCCTCCGCAACCAAGACATGACGCCCTGACAGCTCGACATCCTTGTCGATTTTATTCATCGCATCATCTACGCCCATATACTTCTTCAGCTCATGATACAAAGTTGATTTGAACAATGGCTTTGAAATGAATCCGTTGATGCCGGCATCTCTTGCCTCCACTTCAAACTCACTCCAGTCGTACGCAGAAATCAAAATCAACGGCATTCCTTCATCAATAATTTTGCGCAGTCTCTTTGCGACCGTAATACCATCCATATCCGGAAGCTTCCAATCCAACAGAATAATCTGATATTCGTCATGCATCTGATGATGTCTTGCCACCATCTCAATTGCTTTTTCTCCGCTAAGCGTCCAGTCCGCCTGTATACCGATTGATTA